>CAZUTB010000111.1:0-6272 GCA_964622905.1 uncultured Oscillospiraceae bacterium
ACAGAGACGCCCGTCAAAGAGGAGGCAGCCGCTGAGCTGGAAGCAAAGGCTACCGAAAAGCCCACAGAGCAGCCTACGGAAAAGCCGACCGAAAAACCGACCGAAAAGCCGACGGCAAAGCCCGACCCGACTCCGAATCCCAACAACTTTGATTACTCTACCGAGCTTACGGTAAAGTCCTCCGGCGCAACTATGCGGGATGACAATTCATCCTCCGCAAAGGCGCTCAAGAGCATAGCGGGAGGCGCGCGGCTCAAGCTGCTCTACTCAACCGCTAAGTGGGCATACGCCTATGACGGAAGCACCTTTGGCTTCATCAGCCGCGATGAGGTTACGGTTGACGAGCCAAGTGAGGGAAGTGCGACGGTCAGAACGGAAGGCTCTTACCTTTCCCTTCGCTCAAAGCCCTCTACAAAGGGCGAAAGAGTAGCCTCGATACCGAAGGGCGAAAGCATAAAGGTATACTCAAAGGGCGAAACATGGAGCATTGTAGCATACGGCAAATACATCGGGTTCGCGATGAGCGAATACCTGAGCTTTGAGTAACGCTATGGAGCTTAGGGACGGAGAAAGAATAGACGATTTGCAGGCGGGCGGCTTTTCGATAATACAGAAAAAGGGCGAATTCTGCTTCGGAAGCGACAGCGTTCTGCTCTCTGCGTTCAGCCGTTTCAAGCAAAGCGCGTCGGTTATCGACCTCGGCGCGGGCAGCGGAGCTATATCCTTCCTGCTTGCCGCCCACGATAAAAGCCTTAATATAACCGCGCTTGAGTACAGCGCCTCCGCGCATGACAGAATGCAGCGCGGCGTTATCCTCAACAGTCTTGAAAGCAGGGTTAATGCCCTGTGCGGCGACATAAGGCGGGTAAGAGAGCTGTTCCCCTCCGCGTCCTTTGACGGAGCGATAGCCAATCCCCCGTACAGGCAGGAGCTTGGCGACAGCGTAGCTCCACCGCTTCACGAGCTTCGGAGCGCACGGCAGGAGGACAGCGTGACCATTGCTGATATCGCTTCCGCTGCCGGCTATCTGCTGCGGTCGAAGGGTCGGCTCTTTATTCTCGTTCCCGCTCTGCGGTTCTCGGAGTACCTGAGAGTTATCGGCGCGGCGCGGCTTGAGCCGAAGCGCGTAAGATTCATTCACCCGAGGGTTGAGCAGCCGTCAAAGCTTGCAATGCTTGAGGCGGTAAAGGACGGAAAGCCCGGTCTTTCCATAGAGCAGCCGCTTGTTATGTATACGGAAGGCGGCAGCGAAACGGACGAAATAAAAGAAATATACTCGCGGAGCTGAAAAGGAGGCGGACTATGCCGGTAAGCAGAATGGGCAACCTCGTTTACACTCTCGGGCTTTTGACCCTCCCGAGGAAAGGGCTTGCGTATTCTTACGACGGCAAGCCGTTGAGCGAGCAGGCAAAGGCGCGCATTACAGATGCGATGATTAAGCGGCGCGTTGTCGGCGCGCAGATAGCGCTTATCCTAGGCGGGAGCGTTGAGGGAGTATATACCTGCGGTCTTAGAAGAAAGCCCGATACGCCCGTGATGAGCGATACTATATTCAGGAGCGCCTCGCTTGCAAAGGTACCTGCGGCGCTCATAGCACTAAGGCTTTGCGAGCGCGGGCTTTTGGGCCTTGACAGCGATGTTTCCGAGTACCTAGGCTATGAGCTAAGAAATCCCAATTTTCCCGAAAGCAAAATAACCCTGCGGCAGCTGCTTTCGCACACCTCGTCAATATGCGACGGAACGGGCTACGCAAGGGGCTTGAGCGGAGGGCTAAGCCTCAGGGACGCGCTTCTGCTTCCCGACAGCTTTACAGAAAACGAACCGGACACAGCGTTCAAATATGCAAACATTGGCTATGCCTTGGTGAGCGAGATTATCGGAAACGTGACAAAAACCGATTACATAAAGGCAATGCGGAGCGAGGTTTTCGACGTTCTCGGAATGGAAGCCTCCTACGACCAAAGCGTTTTCCCCGAGTCGCGGCTATCCGCTATATACCGAATCTTCCCGCCCTCCTCCTCCGCTTCGTTTGAGCCGTGCGGAAGAAAAATGCCGACAGGCGAAACCGCAAAGTTTTCGCTTGCGCCGGGGAATATATACACGACAGCGGCGGACTTTGCAAAGCTTGCGGAAGCGATACTGACAAAGGACGAGCGGCTGCTCAGCAAGGAAAGCTATGCCGAAATGCAGAAGCCGCGCGCTGAATACGCGGAGGGCGCGGCATTCGCGCTTGGACTGTTTTCACTCCGGCGCGGCGGCAGAACGCTATACGGCCATCAGGGAGTCGCCTACGGCGCGGTGAACGGAATGTTCATCAGCGAGGATGACAGTGCGGGCTTTGTGATAATGGATAACGGCGCGGACGAAAGGCGCAGAGGGCGTATGACGTTGATGTGCGAAAGCGCGATAGACTCTGTTTTCGGCGCTATGGAGGACTCCGGATGGATTCAGAAGAGGTCTTTGTAGAAACAATAACAAAAATAGGCAGAAGGTACATCGTTCGCCTTACCGATGAAACCGAAATGAACATACCCTACTCAATCTTTCAGCGCAGCCCGCTCACCGAGGGGCAGATGATTGACGCAAGGGCTTATTCGGGCGCTTTGGGCAGAGCCGAATACAGGCACGCTCTTGAGCGCGCGGTTCGCTTTCTGGAGGTAAGGGCGCGCTCGCAGCAGGAAATAACAAGAAAGCTTAAGCAGTCCTGCTACGCTCCCGAGGCGATAGCGATGGTGATAGAAACGCTCACAAAGCACGGCTATATAAAGGACGGCGATTTTGCTTTAGTATACGCGCAGGAGGCTGTTCGCCGCCGCAAGGGAAGCCAAAGAATCAAGCAGGAGCTGCGGCAGAAGGGCGTTTCAGAAACGGATATAGACACGGCGCTTGCAGGAATAGACGAGGATGACACGCAAAACGCCTGCGACTTGGCGCTTGCAAAGTTCCTCGGCACCTGCCGAGAAAGCGACGAGCAGCTCAAGAAGCGCAAGGCTACGCAGGCGATGCTTAGGCGCGGCTACTCCTTTGAGCAGGTTAAGCTATCCTTTTCGCGCCTCAGCGATGAGTAAGCCGCCAAGCGGAAAGTACCCTTTCAAGCGATGAAAGGAAGTCGGGAACATCCACATCCTCAGCGGCGACAACGGGCAGGCGGGCAATAACCGTCCCCTCCTTCATAATTGCAGCCATTCCAAGCGCCTGTCCTTTGCTGACGGGCGCTTTTACCTCCGCCTGAAGCTCAAGCTCCATGGATATTTCACTTGTGTGACCTTTCTTCTCAAGCACGGAAACCCCGCCGCCCATCATGAGCCTGACTCCATCTTTGCTTCCGCGCTTTACGCTGATTTCCTTATCAAGAAGCTGATTTTTCTTTACGGGGGCAGCCATCCGATAAGCGGAAAGCGCGTACTCAAGCAGCGAGCGCGCCTCGTTAAAGCGCTTCTGGCTTGTTTCGCTTGAAAGGCATACCGCTATCACGCGCATTCCGTCCTGCTCGGCAGTCGCGGCTATGCAGTATTTCGCCGCCTGAGTTGAGCCGGTTTTCAGCCCGTCGCATTTATCATAGAACCTGACGAGGCGGTTAGTATTTGTAAGGTCTGTTACCCTTCCTCCGGGGTGAGCAATCGAGGAAAGCCACACCGACGAATACTTGAAATAGTCCTCATGGCGGCAGACCTCGCGGGCAAGCAATGCTATATCACGCGCGGTGGTAAGATGTCCCTCCATCGGAAGCCCCGTGCAGTTCATATAATGCGTATTGGCAAGC
This sequence comes from uncultured Oscillospiraceae bacterium, assembly GCA_964622905.1. Taxonomy (GTDB): domain Bacteria; phylum Bacillota; class Clostridia; order Christensenellales; family Aristaeellaceae; genus STF2-37. Next base: position 3,764 of record CAZUTB010000111.1, read on the forward strand.
CCCAGCTCTCCTGCGCGCGCGTTCATTCTGTCCGCAAAAGCGCCCTCGCTGCCGCTGATGCTTTCGGCAAGGGCAACGGCGCTGTCGTTGGCGCTGGCGATAATCATGCTCATCAAAAGTGCTTCAAAGCTGTACTCGCTCCCCGCGTCAAGGATTGCCTCGCTTCCCTCCTGCCCCGCCGCGTACTTGCTTACGTTAACCATATCTTTAAGGCTCTTTTCACCGCTCTCCAGCGCCTCAAAGCACAATAACGCCGTCATAAGCTTTGTTATGCTTGCAGCCTCGCGCTTTTCATCCGCATTCTTTTCGGCTATTACCGCCCCTGTCTTCGCTTCTATAAGGATGGCGCTCTTAGCCGTGACCTCAGTCGGCAGCGCGCTCTCAAGCGGCTCGGCAAGGGCGGAAGCAGGCAGCATGACCAGCATAAGCAGCAGCGCTATGGCGCGTTTCATTTTCAATCACTCTTTCTATATTGACTTCGGGGACTTAAGCAAAAACGGAATACGGATGATTTCCGTACAGGATATGCCCAAGGATGCACATTTATTGCTTTTTTTGTGGGGCAAAACAACAAATAAAGTTGCAAGCCATAATTATGCATGATATAATCTGCTGGTATTAACATCGTGATGGAGAATGATGATATGTATGCAGACTTTACCTGCCCTGTAAGGCTTATACAGTCGTCCTCGTCTATACTGCCCGACACAAGCAGGCTTTTCGAGCTTACGCTTCTGAACACATCGGGAAAAACGCTCGATTCGCTGAGCGCCGTTATTGTTACGGAAGCGGTTGACAATGAGCAGATTGACGCGCTGCCGATAAGCGCAACGGGGCTTGACGTAGAGCCGCGCTGCCTTTTTCGCTTAAGCCCGATGCTGCCCCCGAACAGCTACTACCATCACTATGACATACTGATAAGGCACGCGACGTTTACGGACGGAAGTAAGTGGGAATGCAATCCCGATAACGTGATAAGCGTTTCCCCCCGCCTTACGCCGGACGGCGCTGAGAAAACCATGCGCGTAGCCATTTGCGGAAAGGACGCGCTGTACACTCCGCAGAGTTTTGATAATTACTGGATTTGCGTATGCGGCTTCCCGAATGACAGGTCTAGCAATGCCTGCGCCTCCTGTGGAAGGCAGAAAAAGGCTGTTTTCGCAAGCATGATAGGCGAAGGGCTTGAGCGCGAATTCAAGCAGCAGGCGCAGAAAAGCGGCGGAGCGAAAGTTATCTATCCCGCGGGTGAAAGATACGAATCCGTTTATGAGGGCGTTCACATTGACAGCACTCCGAGGGACGTGAAAAAGGGCGCAAAGCGCTGGATAATTCCTATCGTGCTTATCATTATAGTATTTGCGCTTATTGCGACAAGCGGCTTATGGCTTGATAAAGCAAAAGAAATCCTAGGGATTGCACCGACGGTGACAAATCCGCCGTATGTGTCCCTGCTGAAGGCCTATACTCCCGAGCCGACAAGCGAGGCGGAGGCGCGTATACAGGAAGCGCTTAGCAAGGAAAACAATACAGCAGCGACCACAGCCACGCCTACGCCCGAAGCGGTGATAATACCGACGGCAGAACCGACAGCAAAGCCTACGGAAGCGCCTACAAAAGCGCCAACGACCGCTCCCACGGTAAAGCCCACCGAAGCGCCTACACAAGCGCCGACGATCGCTCCAACGGAGAAACCTACGGAAGCGCCCACTAAAGCGCCGACGACCGCTCCAACGGAGAAGCCCACCGAAGCGCCCACTAAAGCGCCGACGACCGCTCCGACCGCGACACCTACTATGGCGCCGACAAAGGCACCTACCCCTTCCCCCACACAAAAGCCGACGAACACCCCGACGGTCAAGCCAACGCCTGCGCCCACCATTGTTCCGACCTTAGCGCCGAAGGTTACTCCGACTCCGTTTGAAATATAACGAGTAATCGAAAACCACAGCATAAATCAAATACTCCTAATGTATAAATCACCTCGCGCCTGCAAAAGCTGACGCGAGGTGATTTTTATGAAGCTGGAAGGAAGCGACACTCAAAAGAATCTGTGGGCAGCGTTCAACGCGGAAAGCTCCGCAAGCATGAAGTACAGGCTTTATTCCGAGGCTGCAAAGCAGTCGGGCTACCGGCAGATAGCGGCAATATTTGAGGAAACCGCCGATAATGAAATGCAGCACGCCGCAATGTGGCTCTACACATTGGGCGAAATTTCGCCTGCCGCCTCCGCCGAGAGCGTTTCCGAAAACCTGAAAAAGGCTGCGGCGGGCGAAAACATGGAATGGACAAAAATGTACAGAGAGTTTTCCGAAACAGCGGAGAAGGAGGGCTTCAAATCGCTGGCAAAGGATTTCATTGAGATTGCGAGCGTTGAGGAAGCGCACGAGAAGCGCTACAACACGCTTATCGGCAACCTTGCGAAGGGGCTTGTGTTCCACCGCCCCGACGGGCAGACCGTATGGCAGTGCCGCAACTGCGGCTACCTGCACATAGGCTCGGACGCGCCCGA
>CAZUTB010000112.1:0-6267 GCA_964622905.1 uncultured Oscillospiraceae bacterium
GCCAAATGTGGGACGAAAGGCGTCCCACTCACGGCGCGGCAGAGCATGAAAGGAGCTGTCTTACTATGGCAGAGGCTAAGAATAGAATGGTATTGAGCGAATCCGGCTATAAGAAGCTGCAGGAGGAGCATGAGTACCTTACCACCATCAGGCGCAACGAGGTTGCGGAGCAGATTTCTATTGCCCGCGGCTTTGGCGACCTTAGTGAAAACGCGGAGTACGATGAGGCGAAGAACGAGCAGAGCCGCCTTGAGGCGCGCATTGCCGATATTGAGAACACCCTTCGCACCGCCGAGGTTATTGCGGATGAGGATATTACTACCGATAAGGTAAATATCGGAACGACCGTAACCGTAAAGGATATGGAGGACGGCGAGGAGGAAACCTATAAGATTGTGGGCGCTACCGAGTCCGACCCCCTTGATATGAAGATTTCCGTCGAGTGCCCCATCGGTAAAGCGCTTATCGGAGCTAAGAAGAACGCTGTCGTCGAGGTTGAAGTGCCCGACGGAACGCTCAAGCTCAAGGTGCTCAAGATAGAGCGCAACAACTAACCGAAATCATCACAAAGGAGCGCTTTTGATGTCTGAGATTACTCGTCCCGAGCTTACGGAGCAGGAGCAGATTCGCCGCGAAAAGCTCGCGCGCCTTCAGGAAGCGGGTCAGAATCCCTATGAAATAGTCCATTATGACCAGACCCATCACGCAAAGGAAATCATTGACGGCTTCGACGCCTTCGACCAGAAGGATGTTTCGATTGCCGGCAGAATGGTCAGCCGCCGCGTAATGGGCAAGGCGAGCTTTGCGCATATGCTTGACGGCTCGGGTCAGATTCAGCTTTATGTTTCGCGCGACGCGCTCGGCGAGGAAGCCTATGCAGCGTTCAAGCAGTACGATATCGGCGATATCATCGGCGTTCGCGGCTTTGTTTTCAAGACGAAGACGGGCGAATCCTCCGTACACGTCAAGGAACTTACCCTGCTTTCCAAGTCGCTCAAGCCGCTTCCCGAAAAGTTCCACGGGCTTACGAATCAGGATCTCAAGTATCGTCAGCGCTATGTCGATATGATTATCGACCCAGAGGTTAAGGATGTTTTTGTAAAGCGCAGCAAGATTATTGCCGCGATTCGCGAGTTCCTTGACGGGCGCGGATACCTCGAGGTGGACACCCCGATTCTCCAGACCTTGGAAATTGGCGCGAGCGCCCGCCCGTTCAAGACGCATCACAACACGCTTGATATTGATATGTATCTCCGTATCGAAACCGAGCTGTATTTGAAGCGCCTTATCGTAGGCGGAATGGAGAGAGTTTACGAGGTAGGAAGAATATTCCGCAACGAGGGAATGGATACTCGCCATAATCCCGAGTTCACCTCCGTTGAAACCTATCAGGCGTTTGCGGATTACAAGGAGATAATGTGCCTTGTAGAGGAGCTTTACGATTTTGTTGCCAAGAAGGTTACAGGCTCTACCAAGGTGATGTATCAGGGTCAGGAGATTGACCTTACCGCGCCTTGGCCGCGCCTTACCATGGCAGAGGCGGTTAAGAAGTTCACGGGAATCGACACCTCCCTTTGGAAGACCGACGAGGAAGCCCGCGCAATGCTCACCGAAAAGGATGTGCATTTCGAGAAGGGCGCAACCAAGGGCGATTGCCTCGTAGCACTCTTTGAGGAGTATGTCGAGGAAAAGCTCATTCAGCCGCATTTCATTTATGATTATCCCGTTGAGGTTTCGCCGCTTGCAAAGCGCAAGAAGGACGACCCGATGCTTACAGAACGCTTTGAGTTCTTCTGCTGCGGCGGAGAGCTGGGCAACGCGTTCAGCGAGCTTAACGACCCCATCGACCAGCGCGAGCGCTTTGAAAAGCAGGTTATCGCGCGCAGGGCGCAGGGCTTCAAGGATGCTGAGATTGACGAGGATTTCGTCAACGCGCTTGAGTACGGTATGCCGCCCACGGGCGGTCTCGGCTTCGGGCTGGACAGGCTCGTAATGCTGCTTACCGACAGCGCCTCCATCAGGGACGTGCTTCTGTTCCCCACGATGAAGCCGCTCTAAGCTAAAGCTTGAGCGATTGGAGGACTAAATGGCTGTTGATACAAAGATAACTAAATACAAATTGAAGCAGCACTGGTATTACTGCTGGTGGAAGTACGCGCTTGCGGCTGTTATCATCGTTTTCGGGTGGAATCTCTTGTATTCTGTAACCCGTTACCGTCCGCCTGCCGAAAAGCGCCTGTACGTCTATATGATTTCGAATATTGCGGACTCCGACAAGAGCACCGCCTATCTCGAAAATTTCAGGCAGGAGTACATTCCCGAAACCGAGGAGGTTTACGCCTATACCATGATGGATGATGAATCCACGCTGGTATATCAAATGGCGACGTATACCGCTGCGGGCGAAGGCGATATCTATATTCTTACCAAGAGCGTTTTCGAGAATTATACGGCTTTGGGAGCGTTCGTTGACCTCGGCGAGTATATTGCAAGCGGCGAATTGCAGCTTGGCGATTTGGATATTTCGCAGGGCTACATCAGCTACAAAGAGGAGCTAGATGACGATACCGTTCAAACGGTTTCGGGTCAGTTCGCCATTCCGCTCCGCAATTTCTACGGGCTTATGGACGAGATGAACCTTGATAACCGCGAGCTGTATATGTGCCTGTCCGTTTCCTGCAAGAACATAGACGGCGCAATGAAGCTGATTAACTACCTCACCGAGAACAACGTCAAGGAAGCCCCGCAGTGGGTTGTGGACGCAGAAAAAGCGCAGGCGGAGGAGCAAGCGCAGTCGGCAGAGCCTACCGCAGCCGTGACAGACGTGCCCTCCGAAACGGTAGCTCCCTCCTCAACCGACGTTCCCTCGGGAGTGTAAAAGGGCTTAACCCGAATAGACAAAAGTCTTACAAGCAAAATAACAGACAGGCGTATTCCGCTAAGCGGTAAATATGCCTGTCTGTTTTTCTGTAAAAATATATCGGTCAGCTTTCTGCTTTTGCGAGCCTGTCAGCCGTTACCTGCTGCCTCAGAATCATCGTAGGAATAGGTTATCGGCGCTTCGACCCTCTCGTATCCGGCGCCGCCCTCCCAGTCGGTAAGCGAGAAGCCCTCCGGCGTAATCACAAGCCCCAGAACGCTTGCGGAATCCTTAGCGATAAGCGTTATTTCATACGGCGGATTGTTCCAATATTTGTTTTGGAATGAGTTGTATTCCGTTACCTGCCATTCTCCCTCGCTCTCTATATAAAACACGTTGTTTTCGGCTATATGCCCGCTTATAAAGCTTCCGTCGGGATTAAATGTCAGCGCGTCCGCCGCCATGCTTCCGCCCGCGGAGTAATACCAGCAGCCTTCAAGCTGCTCCATTGCCTCATCAGCAGCCTGCGAATGCGGGTAGCTATCCATAAGCTCAATATCGCGCAGCGGGACGAAGCCCCACACGACAGCGCCTCCGTCGGTAAAGCCCTTGGCGTTTACCTCTGCCGAAACGTAGGCGTATTCATCGTTGTAAACGGCTATGCAGTCAAAGCAGGTGCCTGCTTCTACTGCCATAGACTCTCTCTGTGATGACCCGGGATCGTCGGTGAGGTATGTATCCCGCGCCGTCCGTACTTCAACGTGAATCAGGCTGTCGAAGGAATCGCTGAAATCCTTAGCGCTCTTTCCGAGCTGAGAGGTAAGCACAAAGCCGATTCGCCGGTTATATTCGTCAATTACATAGCGCACAGCGGTGTACATTGTGCCGCTTGTGCTTACGCTGATTCCCATCAGCCATATATCACCGCTCAAGCCGAGCGCCGCCTTGCCGTCCGCGGCGCGCCACGCCGCCTCGCCGTAGGGGGATGAGTATACGGGCGTTTTGCCCGTGCCAACGCCGCTCAGCAGCGGCGCGTTGTCATCCGCGTTGAGCAAAATTCGTCCGCTGCTCAATGCAGCGAGCTTGTATCTTGTTTCTTTGATTTCCGCAGCCGAACGCGGGAAAAGGCTTATGTTGAAATTGCTCACGGTATAGCAGCCGCCGGTTTTGGTGCTTCCGCTTGCATCCTCGGCTATGTATGAGCAGTAGCCCCATTCCTCAATTATGGCATTTGTGTTAATGTAAAAGCGCAGAGCGCCGACCTTCGCCTCTGAAAGGAGGTATTTCCCGCTGACTAGCGCGAATTCATACCTCTCGCTGTCGCCGTAGGAAAGCGCAAAGCCGCTGTCGGTCTTGTCTATGCGCGCCTTATCGTAAGCCGCGTCGCCCCTTTGATAAACCGCCCTTACGGAAACTGTAAGCTTCCCGTCCTGATAAACCGCAAGCGCGCTGTGCTTGCCGTTATCTATAATTGCCGCCGCATCGCAGGACTGCCCCTTTATCTTATAACCCTTCCATTCCTCGCTCTTTGAAAGGCTCTTTTGAAGCGCGCTTTCAGAAGCGGCAAAAGCCGAAGCGGAAAGAGATAAGCAGAGCGCAAGGACGAGCATTGCAGATAAAATGCGGATAAAGCCTTTCATAAAACGCCTCCCGATACTGTTGTCGTATATATGACGCGCTGCAAATCATATTTGTGCTGAATTCATTTGGATAAATGCTATTATAAGATACAAAAAGCTCGCTTCCGCCGCTCTTTGGCGAAAGCGAGCCGATATTCATTTAACTGTGGCTGATACTCGGTATGGCTGTTTCGCGCTTCTCAGCTCTCGCTCTTGGCGCTGTTCTTTTCATCGGTAAGCGCCGTAAGCACCTTGACGAGCTTGTCTATTTCAACCGGCTTTGCCAAGTGACCGTTCATGCCGCTTTCCATGGCTTTGCTTATGTCCTCGGCGAAGGTGTCCGCCGTCATTGCGTAAATAGGCGTTACTGCCTTTGCCTTGTTCTCAAGGGCGCGAATTGCGGCTGTGGCTTCATAGCCGTTCATTACCGGCATCTGAACATCCATCAGTATCAGGTCGTACCTCTTTTCGCCGTCGCGTACCATTTGAAGGGCAATCTCGCCGTTCTCAGCCCTGTCCGGCTCAAGCCCGTAGCGGGTCAGCAGCTTCCGCAGCACCTTCCAGTTTACCAGGTTGTCCTCGGCTACGAGAACGTTCAGGTCAAAGCTCAGCTGCGCGGCAACCGGCTTTTCTTCCTTGCTGCTTGTAATCGCAGCCTGTATGGTATGCAGCAGCTTTGAGCGGAAGAGCGGCTTGCTTATGAAGCCGTCAACGCCTGCGGCGCGCGCCTCGCGCTCGATATCCGCAATGTTGTAGGCGGTCATAACAATAATCTTCGCGTTCCTGCCCAGCTTTACGCGCAGAGTCTTTACAACCTCTATTCCGCCAACCTCCGCCATCTTCCAGTCAACGAGAATCACATCGTAGGGCTTTCCGCTTTCCTGCCTTGTAACCGCGCTTCCGATTCCCGTAATTCCGTCCATTGCCGTTTCTACAAGCATTCCTGCCTTGGCAAGCACGAATTCGGCGGTTTCGAGCAGAATCCTGTCGTCGTCTATCAGGAGCGCCGAATGGCCTGTAAGCGAAACGCTTTCGATATTTACGTCCGCAACCGGCAGAATGAGCGTTACGGTAAAGGTTGAGCCTTCATTGAGCTTTGAGGAAACGGTTATCGTTCCGCCCATCAGGTCAACAAGCTGCTTGACTATCGCCATTCCAAGCCCTGTTCCCTGAACCGTGTTGATTCTTGTGTCAACAGCCCTTGTAAAGCGGTCGAAAATTGTTTTTTGGAATTCCTCGCTCATTCCGATTCCCGTATCGCTCACGGTGTAAATGAATTTCGCCGCGTCCGTTCTGCCCTCGGCAGGCTCCTCGCACAGGTCTACGGTTATTCTCCCGCCCGTGCCCGTGTACTTAATCGCGTTGGAGAGGATGTTTATGTAAATCTGCTTGATTCTCAGCTCGTCCGCGTGAACGAATTCATGGTTTACATTTATTATATGCGTCTGGAAATCGAAGCTCTTTTCCTTTATTGCGGGCTGAATTATATCGAGTATTCCGCTCATCGTTTCCGAAATGGAGAAGTCGTCCGCGGTAAGCTCAACCCTTCCGCTTTCAATCTTCGATATATCAAGAATATCGTTGATGAGCGTCAGAAGGTGGTTTCCGGAAAGCTCAATCGTCTTTATGCAGTCCGCAATTGTATCCTTGTCGGGCTTCTCCTCGGCAAGGTTCTCCTTTGCGATAACGGTCATTCCGATTATCGCGTTCATAGGCGTTCTGATGTCGTGGGACATGGAGGAGAGGAACTGAGACTTTGCCTTGTTTGCTGCCTCTGCTTCCTTCTTC
>CAZUTB010000113.1:0-6264 GCA_964622905.1 uncultured Oscillospiraceae bacterium
AGCGCATGGTATCGAGTACGCGAGGCAGACGTTCGGTCTTCGTAGTCTTCCAAGTAAAATCACCTTTGAGCGTGTCCGCAACGCGTATGGAGAATACAACGAAACAAGGCGAATAATTAGGCTCAACCCTTCTAAGCTCAAGACAGGAGTAGATGCGTATTCGACCACTGTACATGAAATGACGCATTACGCAGACCAACTGAGCGGGCACGCGTCTGAAAGGACATATAGACTGGCGAGGAAGGACCTTTCGCTGAAAGAAAAAGCGAGAGAAATTGAAATTCGGAAGATAGTCGGTATTTATAATGCCAAGGACGCAAATAACCCATCAGAAATTATCGCATATGCAACAGAAAAAGTTGCCGTAGGCTCGCAGAATCCTGTTGCGATAAAGTTGTTTGAAACGTTTTTGAAGGAGGCATCAGGGAAGTGAAGACGAGGCTTTCTGCTCCAACGGATATAGAAAAAGAAGGCGAGAGGTTGGCTGAAAAATGGCTGGCAGACGACGAGGGGCTATCTTTGAACGATTACTTAAAAAAGCACTCTTCTGAAAAGGCGTTGACATTCATGCGCGAATGCGAAGAAGCGCAGGAACTGATTAAATAGCAATTTATCCGTATACTGTACCGGCATTTAGCCGCCTTGGCAGCAGGGCGGCTTTTGCATATAAAAAATGAACGCGGTGGGCTTTTTGAACGCCGTGGGCAAAAGGAGTTTTAACTATGGCAGATTGGAAATTCGGCAGGCTTGGCAGCTTCTCACGGGTTTTTCTCGCTCCGGAAGGGGCGGGCGCAGGGGCAGAAGACGGTTCGGGCGCGGAGGGCGGTACGGTCAATAAAGAAAATACTACAGCTCAGCACAATCCCGCTTGCGCCAAAACACAGCAAAAGTGCGCCGAAAGCTTGTCAAAGCTATCGTTTTAGCAAGCAAAAAGAGCCTGCCCTTTTCAAGGCAGGCTCCTGCAAATGGAAAGAATACTTTGGTTCTTAATCGGTTTCATTAGGGAAAGCGTCATAAACTCATTTTTCTTGGTTTCAGCTTTCCGATTAGGTCTGCCGGCTGATTTCCGCTAGAATTCCTAGGTTTCATTGGAGTTTCGCTAGAATACCAGTTAGGTTTCCTTAGGTTGCTCTAGGATTCCGATTTCCGTTAGAAACCGATAAGTTTCCTTTGGTTTTCCCTCGGCTTCCTCGGGGCTTCTCCGGTTCCCGTAAGACTTCTATGAGTTTCTTTCGGTTTCCTTAGGTCTCCCGGATTTCCGTTAGATTCCTTTGAGTTTCCCTAGGTTTCGCAGGTATTCCACAGGTTATTCCCCGAGGTCGCTGCTTCATGAATTTCGCTGCGCGGCGCATATTGCCGTTTTCCCAAATTTCCCTCGTGCCGCGCGTATTATCTTCCGAGCGTTCGCCGTGCTTTAAGCTTCCGTTACAATTAGAATTGCATTGCCTGCACGGCTTTACCTGTTTGCCCACAGCCGACAGTAAAATACTTTGCAGGCACCGGGGTTTTATAACTTCCAAGGTTTCCTGCTCGCCCGTTTGCGCGTCCGTAAAGACGCTTCGGGCTTATGAAGGAGCGGCAGGCTTGCCGGTCGGTTTCCGGAATGATTCATATCTTCGGCTGGTTTTCATAACAAATCGTGTCCCTCCGCTGGGGAATGCCTGCTTTGACTAAACAAAATCCGTTTTAGCTCAAGATTCCGGCAAGCCCATAACCGGGTGTGCGATTGTTCCGCCGTTCTTCAGGTAAAATCAAGCCGCTCCATAATTGTGCGCGTTCTCGCTCGGGTGACTGACCCGCGCTCCGCCGCGCGCCGGTACCGCTGCTAACTCATGTCCGGCATAAAAATCGTTCGGATTTTATCGTGCCGCCTGCCTGTTGGCTAAAGTGCGGTCAAATGTGCGCCGACATGATTAACCGGTTGTGCTTCCGTCTGCATTGGAATCACTCGTTTCGTTTCGGTATCGGTCTCCGCTTTTCCCACCGCGGGAGAAGGAATTTGCCACGGTTCAGCGTCCTGCATCGGACTCACATCCTTTCCGTGTACATTAGAGCCTTTTTAGTTATGCCTCAGGCTCAAGCAATCCGTAGCCCCCGTCCTTACGGGCATAGACTACGTTGGTGCGTTCCGTTTCGCTGTTTACGAAAACGTAGAAGCTGTGTTCAAGAAGCTCCATATTGAGAATCGCGTCCTCCACGGACATCGGGCGGGCGGGGAAGGTCTTGCTTCGGACAATTTTGCCAACGTCCTCGGGCTGCTCCTCCTCGATATATTCAAGCTCCGGCGCCTTGAAGGCGTCATCTCTGAGCCGTTTCTCAAGCTTAGTGCGGTGGCGGTGAATCTGCTTCTCAAGGCGGGTGAGGCACTGGTCTATGCTCAGGAACATATTGTCCGTATTATCCGCCTCGGCGCGGAGCGTGACTCCATTCACCGGTATCGTTATTTCGCATATTCTGCGGTTGTTCTTTTCCCTGCGCAGCCTTATCTGCATTTCGCAGTCGGACGGGAGATAGCGCTCCATTTTTCCGACCTTTTTATAGATTCTGTCGCTTATTGCGGGTGTTACGACCATTCCCTTGGCTTGTATGTTAATTCTCATATGCGGCTCCTTTCAGCGGGGTTCTGCCCCTATGGGAAGCCCTGCGGCTTCCTCTATGCCGCGCTTTTCGTTTGTTTACCGCGCGGCGATGAAATCAAGATTCATCGGAATCATCCTCCTGCGCTGTCGTTTGTTCTGCGGTCCTTGGAATCCGCCTTGGGCGCATAGTCATTTTATACTGATGTGCGGCTTTCTATGCGCCCTTGGCGGCTGCGATACTCCGCGTATCGGCGGGGAGAAGGAAAGGAGGAACTCATTCGCTGTTCATCTGCTGCTGTCTGTCTTTCTGATGTATCATTTCTACGCAGATTTCTATTCTCCTTCTTTTTTATGCTCTTTTTACGAAAACTTTTTGAACATTCGTAAAACGCAGGCAGTACAAGCCTCCGAAGACGTTGCGGTTTCCGATAACTGAAATCAACGATTATTCTGCGCCCATGCTTGCTCAAAAGTCGTCTATCGCCGTGAAACAAGCTTGTTATGTTTCCCTTACTATGTTATCATATCCAAGACATAGGCGTTTATCGCTTATGAATGCTGTCGGGAGATGTGTATGAGAAAACTGCTTTCTGTTTTGCTGATAACGATGCTTCTTGTTCCTTCGGCGCTTGCCGACGAGCAAATTGCCGACGAGGAATACAATATGCCGTATGAGATAACGGTGGACTACACGAACCAGATAACCACGGTTTACGACGCGAAGACCGGCGAAATCGTGCGGCAGATGATTTGCTCAACAGGCGAAGAAGGCTCGGAGCTTGAAGAGGGCGTATATTACCTGCCCGAAAACGGAAAGGACACGGACAGAACGGAATGGGCGTACATTCAGGCGTACGGCTGCTTCGTGAAATACGTTACGAGAATCAAGGGCGGCTTTTTGTTTCACTCGATTCCGTTCATTTCAAAAAAGACCAATAAAATTGACGAGTACGCATGGTTTCAGCTGGGCGAGCCGGTTTCGCACGGCTGCATACGGCTTATACCGGATGACGCGGAATGGATTGCAACAAACTGCCGCGTTGGCACAAGGCTGACGATATATTCCGCTGACGAGGTTGACGAAAAGCTGCGCGCGAGCCTTATGCCCGGCATTCCGCCCGAGGAATACGGAAGCTTCACCCTTGACCTGCCCGAAAAATACAAGCCCGCTGTAATTACAAAGGCAGGCGGCGCAACTCTGCTTTCCGGCAGAAAGTCCGGCGGAAGGTCGGTCACGATGCTGATTCCGGAAGGCGCTGAGGTCTATATTCTCAAAACAGATAAGTATTACTACCGCGTGAAATATCAATATGTAGAGGGTCTTGTAAGGAAAAAGGAGCTTAAAATAATTGAAGTAACCGAGCCGGAGGCGCAGATAAGCGGCTCAGTACAATAGGATCAAGTATAGAGCAGTTATAAATAAACACATAAAAACAAATTACAGCGGTATGAGCAATTGCGCTCATGCCGCTGTTTTGATGTCTATAAAAGCTTATCACGCAAATATAGTCAGCGCAGTACCCGCAATTACCATCGCAATTCCGACAACAAACTCAATGATGCCGACACGCTTTGCGTATGCTTCATCCTTGATTCCCGCTTTGCGCTCCGCTTCAAAATTGTTTATGAGATTATATTTCTTTTTGAAGAAGATTAAGTACCCGAACGAAGCAAACGCAGCCCCAAGCAGCACGGCGATAATTTTCAGAGCAATCATTTATTTTTATCTCCTCCCCGTCAGTCCGGAGTGTTAAACGCCTAAAGCGCGCTCTTTGGCTTAGAGGGGCGCACGTCGCCGTGCTTTACGAAGCAGATAAGCACAAACGCAACCGCCGCCATGAACGCCGCGTAGGGCAGAAGCGAGGAATAGCCGACATACTGGAGCAGGAAGCCGCTCAGGATTGGCGTTACAATCTGCGCGGACATCGAGAACGTGTAATAATAGCCTGTAAACTTTCCTGCATCGCCGCTTCCGCTGATTTCAACGACCATCGGGTAGGTGTTCACGTTGATTACCGCCCACGCAAGCCCTATAACAGCGAAAATGATATAGACCGCAAAACTGAAGCTTTCGATAAAAGACGCGGCTAGGAAGGAAAGCGAGAGCAGCGCAGCGCCGATTCTGACCATATTCCGCCTTCCGAGGCGCGCGGAGAAAAGCCCGACGGGAACATAGCTGATGACGGCGCCGATGACGGCGACCATCATGCATTGCGAAGCCGCCTTGATATCGTAGCCCCAGCGGACGCTGACAAACTTTGTGAACGCGCTCGTAACCGCGTTATAGCCCATAAAGCAGAAGAAAACGGTGAAAAGGATAAGCACAAGGCTCTTTGCAACCTCGGGCTTTAGCGACGCAAAGCCGCCTTTATTGGCATCCGCACGTATTTCATCAATTTCGCCCGTCTGCCTGTCGTATTTATCATTTACAAGTTTGTTCTCGTCCGCAAGCTTTTTCTCGCGAACCGTAAGCACAAGCACCACGACGGCGACAACCATAAGCGCGGAAACCGCCGCGAAAAGGAGGGTGTAATCCTCCTCGCCCGCCGCGTTCTTGGTAACTAAGAAGGTGGTAACAGCAAGCGTGAACACTCCGCCAACAGCGCCCATAAGATTAATTATCGCGTTCGCCTTGGAGCGCAGGGGCTTTGGCGTAACATCGGGCATAAGCGCGACGGCGGGCGAGCGGTAGATTCCCATTGCGACAAGCAGGAGCGCAAGCGCCGCAATGAACAGCGCAAAGCTCCTTATCTTGACGGAAACGGGAAGCAGATTCATCAGCACTACGGAAAGCGCCGTGCCTATAACGATGAACGGAGTGCGCTTGCCTATGCGCGAGCGGCACTTATCGGAAAGCGTTCCGAAAAACGGAAGCAGGAAAACGGCGACCACATTGTCCATCGCCATTATTACTCCCGCTATCCCGTCCGGAATTCCAAAGGTATTTTTCAGTATCAGCGGAACCACGTTATCATAAAGCTGCCAGAACGCGCAGATTGATAGGAATGCAAACCCGACAAGCGTTGTGCGCCAAACATTAAGCTTCATTTGCTGCCATCCTTAGTTAGTATCAATAATTCCGATAGCCCTGATCGCCTTTCGGAGCAAGCCTGCTTGCTCCGAAAGCGAAGCGAAAAGTTTACTTTTCGCGGATGCTTCTGAGTTCTTTTCTCCGCGCGGCAGCGTCCCATTCGCTCTGCTGCTCGGCGGTTTCAATCTTGAGCCGCGGAACCTCGGCGGGGCGCTCGTCCTCGCCCAGCGCGACCATAATAATATGCGCCTTGTTGATAAGCTCCCTGCTCCCGTTGAGGTTTTCAACAAAGGTCTGAACGCAGACCTCCATGGAGCTTCTTCCGACCCATGTGAGATGCCCCTCAAGAACAATAGCGTCATTAGCATAGGCGGGGCGGCAGAACTCAAGCGAGTCAATAACGGCGGTTGTAACGTTCATTCCCGAATGCCGCCTTGCGACAACCCCCGCAACAACGTCAATCCACTCAAGCAGCCTTCCGCCAAAAAGACGGGAATAGCCGTTCAGGTCCTTCTGCCCTATAAGCTGCACCTGCGAGGTGCGGGACTCATCCACAGACTTTTCCATTTTCAATGCTTTTCCGTTCCTTTCTCCGAAAGCTGCCCCAAGCGCCAATGCTTGCGGCAGAGCGCGACATAGCTTTCGTTTCCGCCA
>CAZUTB010000114.1:0-6211 GCA_964622905.1 uncultured Oscillospiraceae bacterium
CGGTCTGCTTTACCTCGTTTCCGAAATGCTCAAGTGCAACGGCAAGGATATTGCAGGCAAGACCTGTGTGGTTTCCGGCTCAGGCAACGTAGCTATCTACGCCACTCAGAAGGCTATGCAGCTCGGCGCAAAGGTTGTTGCGATGAGCGATTCCAACGGCTATATCTATGACCCGAACGGAATCGACCTTCCCGCCGTAAAGCAGCTCAAGGAAGTTGAGCGCAAGCGCATTAAGGAATATGCGGCTACCCATCCTTCCGCTACCTATACCGAGGGCTGCAGGGGAATCTGGTCCATCAAGTGCGATATCGCGCTTCCCTGCGCAACTCAGAATGAGCTTGACATCGAGGGCGCTAAGATGCTGGTTGCCAACGGCGTTATGGCTGTCGGCGAAGGCGCGAATATGCCCTCCACGCTTGAAGCGACTAAGTACTTCCAGGAGAAGGGCATTCTGTTCGCTCCCGCTAAGGCTGCAAACGCAGGCGGCGTAGCTACCTCCGCGCTTGAAATGAGCCAGAACAGCCAGCGCCTCAGCTGGACCTTTGACGAGGTTGACGCGAAGCTGAAGACCATCATGGTCAACATCTTCCACAATATCGACGACGCCTCCCGCGAGTACGGAATGGAAGGCAACTATGTTGCCGGAGCGAATATCGCAGGCTTCGCCAAGGTTGCTACCGCTATGATGGCGCAGGGCATTGTCTGATAAAGCTATAAGCTGACCTATATAAGAGCTGTCCAAGCATCGGGGGCTTTGTGTTTACCAAAAAAGGCAAACATAAGCCCCCGATTTATGCCGCCAGCAGGGAAGCTGCTATAAAAGACCGATTTCTCAATTTCCGAGTTGCGCGGCTTTTTTATGTTGACATAAAGCTTTGTTTCGCGTACAATAAAGCCAATGAAAACGTTTGCACCATTATAGGAGGAACGGATATGCTGAATCAATACAGAATAGACCCGTGGAGAATTATAGAAACACAGTTCGTTCCCGAGAAGGCAAGGCTTTCCGAAAGCCTTATGTCAATCGGCAATGGCTATATGGGTATGCGCGGAAATTTCGAGGAGACCTATTCGGGCGACACACATTCGGGCAGCTATCTTGCCGGAGTGTGGTTTCCGGATAAAACGCGCGTCGGCTGGTGGAAGAACGGCTATCCCGCATATTTCGGAAAGGCTATCAACACCGTTAAGCTGACGGGGCTTCGTGTATATATTGACGGCGAGGAGCTTGATGCTAATAAGCAGGAGGTTATTTCTTTTACCCGCATAAGCGATATGCAGACGGGTGTGCTTTCCCGCGAGATGACCCTCCGCTTAGGAAAAGGCACGGTAACTGTTTCCGCCTCGCGCTTCGTGTCGCTCTGCCAAAAGGAACTGCTTGCAGTAACATACAGAGTAACTCCGTCCTTTGACGCGGAGGTTGTAATAGAGAGCTATCTTGACGCGAACGTAAAGAATCTGGACAGCAATTATGACGAAAGCTTCTGGGATATCTTATCGACAAACGAAAACTCAACAGTAGCGAAAACGAAGGAGAATCCCTTCGGCGCTCCGCGCTTTACCGTTGCGGCGTCGATGGTGAACACCGCTTTTGAGCTTTCGGAATACGGAAGCAAAGCCGAAAGCGGGAAGCCATCCGTATCCTTTTCGGGCATAGTCAAAGCAGGAAGGTCTGCGGGGCTTGATAAATTCTGCGCTGTCACTACGGACAGAGATATGCCGGAGGGGGCGCTTGAGCAGAGGGCTGAGGAAATCGCCGCGCTGTCCGCCGAAAAGGGTTACGATGAGCTGTATAGGGAGCATTCCGCGCTTTGGGGAGAGCGCTGGGCTAACGCGGATGTAATAATAAGCGGCGACGAGGCGGCTCAGCAGGGAATACGCTTCAACCTGTATCAGCTTCTTTCCACATACACGGGCGAGGACGCGCGCCTCAACATCGGACCAAAGGGCTTCACGGGCGAAAAGTACGGCGGAGCTACATATTGGGATACCGAAGCGTACTGCTTCCCCGTATACCTCGCTACGGCGGGCGAGGAAGTGGCAAAAAAGCTTTTGCTTTACAGATATGAGCAGCTTGAGGGCGCGTTCTTCAATGCTCGCCAGCAGGGGCTTCCCGGGGCGCTGTATCCTATGGTCACATTTACGGGAATCGAGTGCCATAATGAGTGGGAAATAACCTTTGAAGAGCTGCACAGAA
The DNA here is from genome assembly GCA_964622905.1 of uncultured Oscillospiraceae bacterium. Taxonomy (GTDB): domain Bacteria; phylum Bacillota; class Clostridia; order Christensenellales; family Aristaeellaceae; genus STF2-37. The sequence continues at coordinate 2,198 of CAZUTB010000114.1, forward strand.
ATGCCGCTATAATTTATGCCATCTTCTTTTATACCGAGTATACGGGCGACGAGAGCTATATAATGGGCAACGGGCTTGATGTCCTAACAGGCGTTGCGCGCTTCTGGGCGGGCAGAGTCCATCATCACACCGTTCGCGACGTATATATGATTCATGGAGTCACGGGTCCCAACGAATACGAAAACAACGTCAATAACAACTGGTACACTAACAGAATGGCTTCTTGGTGTCTTGAGCTTGCCGCAAAGTACCTCAAAAAGGCAGGGCAGAAGAGAAGGGACGAGCTGAAAGCCACCGATGACGAAATAGCGCGTTTTGAGGAGATAAGCGCAAAAATGTACCTTCCCGAGGATAAGGAGCGCGGAATATTCGTTCAGCATGACACCTTCCTTGATAAGGCGCTCATGCCCGCTTCCGATATTCCGAAGGAAGAAAGGCCTATCAACCAGCATTGGAGCTGGGATAAAATTCTGCGCTCATGCTTTATCAAGCAGGCGGATACCCTGCAAGGGCTGTACGCGCTTGGGCATCTTTACGATAAAGCTACCAAGAAGCGCAATTTCGATTTTTATGAGCCGATGACGGTGCATGAATCCAGCCTTTCGCCCTGTGTCCATTCCATTCTCGCCTCCGAGCTGGGCTACCATGAAAAGGCTGTTGAAATGTATAAGCGCACCGCTCGCCTTGACCTTGACAACATTAACAACGATACGGACGACGGGCTGCACATTACGAGCATGAGCGGAAGCTGGCTTGCGATAGCGCAGGGCTTTGCGGGAATGCGCGTAGTCGGCGGTCTTTCGCTTTCTCCGTTCATTCCCGAGTGCTGGAAGGGGTATGCGTTCACCTTCCTTTACAGAAAGAGCAGAATACGCCTCAGCGCATATGATACGCTCAGGCTTGAACTGCTTGACGGAGAGCCGGTTGAAATCTCTGTTTATAATGAAAAGATAACTCTTAGTGGTGAATATGTAACCGCAATAATAGCTTAAGTAAGAAAAATAAAATCTGTACGCAAGTAAAACATTTCAATATAAGTAAATATATTAAAGGAAACGCGCGCATAATGGCGAATGATACCAACGTTGATTATGTCAAACGTAATATTCGCCATAACCTGAGAGGATGGGGTATATGCTTAAGCTGCGTTACCTGTTTGAAAATTATGAGCTTGCAAAGACGGCTCTTGCTCATTGGCACCATGATGAGGAAGGGCTTGATGAGATGCTTTCAATGTTCAGAATATCATCAAACGCTATTTACCCATACATGGATAATGGTGCGCTTTGCTATCTGCGCCTTTCGCCGGCTGTTGAAAAGCGAGAGGAAAACCTGCTGGGCGAGCTGGAATTTATCGAGTATCTCAGGGAAAATAACTATCCCGCGCACGAACCTATTCGGGCGGATAACGGGAAGCTGCTGCTTGAAATTTCTACCGAGCGCGAGAATTTTTATGCCTGCGCCTTCAAGGGTGTTTCCGGCTCGCAGATTGAGGATACCGATTGCAGCGATGATGTGATTTTCGCGTACGGAAAAGCGCTTGGGCAGCTGCACAGGCTATCGCAAAGCTATGCGCCAAAGACAAAGGTATGGCAGTACAGCGACGCGCTTGACGCTATGCACTTCTCGCTTACAACCAACCATGCGCCGAAATACATACTTGATGAGTATAACAGCGTCTGCGGGGCATTGTCTGCGCTTACCGCAACAAAGGAGAATTTCGGGCTTATCCATTACGATTTTGAAACCGACAACGTGTTCTATGATGAGCGGACGGGCTCCTGCTCGGTTATCGACTTTGAGGACGGAATGTACAACTGGTACGCTGCGGATATCGTTAAGGCTTATGATTCGCTTGCCGATTCGCTGATGGGAGCGCGCCTTGAAAACGCTAAAGCCATATTTGCCAAGGGCTACGGAACGGAAAGACCGTTTTCAAGAGAAAACGAAAGGCTTATGCCGCTTTTGCGCCGTTTTTGCGAGCTTAACCGCTATTCGGGAATAGTAAGGGTTATTGATGAGGCGTTTACCAATGAGGCTAGCTGGATGACGGCGCTCAAGCTAAAGCTGCGCAAGGACGCGGCGGAATATGAGCGAAGCGTGTACCAGAGAAAGCGCGATGAAGCGCTGATGTAATCCAAATATATAAGCACCGCCGAGCATGATGCGTCGGCGGTGCTTTTACGCTGCAAAACTATTGATTAAGCTCGCTTTCAGCCTTTTCCCACAGGTCGTAGGCTTCCTGCTGGCTTTGCTTTAGGCTCTGATACCTGTGCGCAAGCTCCGCGCTTTTCTGCGCGTCCTTGTATAGCTCCGGGTCGGCAAGGAGCGCCTCCGTTTCGGCTATCTCTTCTTCGATTTTCGCTATCGCGCTCTCGGCTTCCTTAACTGCGGCAACGCGCCGCTTTGCTTCCTCGCGCTCCTCGCGCGAGCGCCTTTTTTCTTTATCCTGAGCCGTTTTGCTTATCTGCGGAGCGCTGTCCGCGGGCTTTTGAAGCTTTTGCAGCTGCGCGGAGTAATCATCGTAATTACCCTCGTACAGCTTCGCGCCGTCCTTTTCAATATCCAGTATTTTATCCGCAAATCTGTTGATGAAATAGCGGTCATGAGATACGGTGATTATCGTTCCGGAAAAATCCTCAAGCGCCTGCTCAAGAACCTCGCGGCTGTCCATGTCAAGGTGGTTTGTCGGCTCATCCATCAGGAGTATGTTGTCCCCGCGAAGCATAAGCTTTGTAAGGGCAACCCTTCCTTTTTCGCCTCCGGAGAGCGTGCCTATCTTCTCCATAACGTCGTCGCCGCTGAACAGGAAAAGCCCCAGCGCTCCGCGAACCTCATATGGCTCAAGCTTGGGGAAATCGTCCCACACCTCGTCAAGAATGCTCTTATCGTTTTTAAGGTCACGCTGATGCTGGTCATAATAGCCGATGTCCGCGTTGGCTCCGAAGCGGAAGCTTCCCTTATCCGGTCGTTCCTCACCTACAAGGCATTTCAAAAGCGTGGATTTCCCCACTCCGTTAGGACCAATAATCGCAAGCCTGTCGCCTGCCTTGAGGTCAAGGTTAAGCCCTGAAAACAGAACCCTGGAATCAAAGCCCTTCTGCAAGTCCCGAACGGTCAGCACATCCTCGCCTGTGCGCCTTCTGGCATGGAAGGAAAAGCCTATCTTGCCTTCCTCCTCGGGCTTTTCGAGCAGCTCTATATGAGCGAGCTGCTTTTCGCGGCTTCTCGCTCTTTTCAAGGATTTTTCGCGGTTGAAGCTTTTGAACTGCGCAATGATGGCTTCCTGCCGTGCAATTTCCTTTCGCTGCATATCATAAGCTTTGCGGCGCGCCTCAAAGCGTTCCTCGCGCTGCTCAAGATAGCGGGAATAATTGCCCTTGTACTGCTCAACTCTTCCGAAAAGCATCTCCGTCATATCGCTGCACGCTTTATCCATGAAATAGCGGTCATGGGAGATGAGCAGCACCGTCCCGGGATAGGATGAAATAAAGCCCTCAAGCCACGCGATTGCGGAAAGGTCAAGGTGGTTTGTCGGCTCGTCCAGAAGAAGCAAGTCCGGTTTTTGCAGCAGAAGCTTTGCAAGGCATAGCCTTGTCTTCTCTCCGCCGCTCAGGACATCAACCTTTTTATCCGCTTCATCGCGCGAAAAGCCAAGACCGGTAAGCACTCCAAAGAGCCGGCTCTGCCAGGAATAGCCCTCCAGCTTCTCGAATTCCTCGGTAAGGCGAGCATATTGCTCGCTCAAAGCCTCATATTCGGCTTCGTTATCATGCTTTTCGGAAATCAGCTTTTCGGTATCGCGCATTCTTGCTTCAAGGCGAAGGACAGGCTCAAATACCGTTTTAAGCTCTTCAAATATGGAGTTTCCGCCGGTAACCTGCGCCTGCTGTGAGAGATACCCTACCTTTGTGCCCCGCAGAACGGAGATTTCACCGCCGTCCGGATTGTCTTCACCCGCAATAATGCGCATCAGCGTTGTTTTGCCGCAGCCGTTAACGCCCACAAGCCCCA
>CAZUTB010000115.1:0-6174 GCA_964622905.1 uncultured Oscillospiraceae bacterium
GTATGCTTTTTAAGGACGAGGTTCGCGCGCTTGGCGAGGAGCTGGGGCTTCCTTCAGCCCTCGTGTGGCGTCAGCCCTTCCCGGGTCCCGGGCTTGCACTCCGCATTATCGGCGACATCACCCGCGAAAAGCTCACCGTAGTCAGAGAAAGCGACGCAATCCTCCGCTCCGAAATCGCCGCCGCGGGTCTTGACCGCTCAATCAATCAGTACTTCACCGTCCTTACAGGCATTCGTTCCGTCGGAGTTATGGGCGATGAGCGCACCTACGACTACACAATCGCAATTCGCGCCGTCACCACGGACGATTTCATGACCGCCGACTGGGCGCGCCTCCCCTACGACGTTCTCGCGAAGATTTCCGCCAGAATCGTCAATGAGGTCAAGCACATTAACCGAGTCTGCCTGGATGTAACGACGAAACCGCCGGCAAGCATTGAGTGGGAGTAATCTAAGCTCCAAAGAACCCCTCGGCACAATTATTCATGTGCTTTTACAAGCACACTTCTTTCTATCTCACGGTGCTTTGAAGTATAATTCAACACAATAATACAAGTTGGCGGACAGTTATGTCTGCCAACTTATTTATTTACATCCTGCCATGTTAAGCAGTATACTTGGCACGAAATTATTCTCGAAGCCGAAAAACACTGCAAGGTTTTGAGTTTATCAGGCGTATTCTAGGTGAAGAGCGCAAAACAAGGCGGTCTTTCAGCACACACTCTTGTGTGGAATTAAGGCGGAGGACGAAAATCAAAAAAAGTTATAACAATGTTGATTGCAATGGTATTGACTCTTTCTGTAAGCACGTTTGCGCTGGCAAGCGAGAGCACGGTGAATGCAAACGGCTACATCCATGACGGCACCAACGGCTGTGCCTTCATAGACAAAAACGGGGACGGCATATGCGACAACGGCGACAGCCATTGCGCGAACTTCGTGGATGCTGACGGCGACGGTCTATGCGACAACCGTGACAACCATTGCACGAATTATTCCGACGCTAACGGCGATGGAGTATGCGACAATTGCAGCGGGCATGGTATACACGAAACCGCAGAGATTCACGCGAAACACAGCGGCGGCGCGCACAATGCCTGCGGAGAAAATCACAACAGCGGAAATTCCGGCAAGCACAACATCTGAACTGGACGGCAAAGATGAAATTCTTCTGACCGGTTTGAAAAGCTGCGCATCCCACAGCGGACACGAAGCGGCGTGCAGCAGTACAGATGTCGGCAGTGTATCGCAGGCGCACGCAAGCGGTATGTCCCTTGGAAAATATATCTCGTGGCAGCAGCTGGCAGCCTGCGGGAACGACATAACCGCCGAAGATTGCAGAGGTATGACCATGCGGGAGCTTCACGAGATGATTGATGGGCACGAAAGCGGCTCAGGCGCAGTGAGCAAAGGTCATCACGGCAACGGTCATGATAGCGAAGAATAACGAAGCACACAATAAGCAGCAAATATGAGCGGTAAAGCACACAGTATTTCTATATCCGCTTACACCTTCCTCAAGATTGATTTATACTTGCTTAAGGCGATAATACTTATACGATTCACATCTCCGGCAGCGTCAGCGCGTTTTTGCAGAGCAGCTTATCGAGCCGGTCTTCAAGCATCGGGAGGCTTTTGAAGGTTTCGAGGGATATGCGCTGAGAGCCCAACGGGCAACCCGAGCCGTAAAGGACGCGGTCGCAGCCGTGCTTATCCGGAAAAATGCAGTATTTCACGATTACGCCGCGAAATTAATTTATCAAAGCAGAGAACGGGCGCAGAGGCTATTTCTTGTAAATTATAGCTTCTGCGCCCATTTTCTGCAAGCATCAAATTATGTATATGGCGCTCACACGCGCTTTTTCCCGGGAGCAATAGCACCTGCGGGGCAGACAAGCACGCAGAGATGACAGCCGACGCACTTTTTCGGGTCAAGCGTTGGCTTGCGGGTTTCCGCGTCAAACCTTATTGCGGAATGCCCGCCATCCGAGCAGGACAGGGCGCAGCGCCCGCAGCCGACGCAGCTGTTCCTGAGAAAATGCGGATAAACGACGCTTGAGCGCTCAATATCCTCCGTTTCCTTAACAGCGTCAAACCCAAGCCCGACAAGGTCGCCGACGCGTGAAAAGCCCTTCTCCTCCATGTAGAGCGCAAGCCCTTCCCTGAGGTCGTCGATGATTCGGTAGCCGTACTGCATCACTGCGGTCGTTATCTGAACGCTGCCCGCGCCGAGAAGCATGAATTCCAAGGCGTCGTGCCAAGTTTCGATTCCGCCCATTCCGCTTATGTGAACATCCTTCCCGCGGGTAAGCCGCGCAAGCTCGGCAACGAAATTCAGCGCTATCGGCTTTACTGCCGAGCCGGAATAGCCGCCGACAGCGGAAAAGCCTCGAACCGCAGGCGCAGAGGCATAGGTGTGCGGGCTGACATTTATTATGCTTTTAATTGTGTTTATTGCGGAAAGCCCGTCCGCTCCGCCGCGCAGAGCCGCCTCAGCCGCAGGCGTCATTGAAGCGACATTGGGAGTAAGCTTGGCGAGGATCGGCAAAGCGCTGCCCTGTCTTGCCGCGCGCGTGAAGCGCTCAACAAGCTCCGGAATCTGCCCGACATCCGAGCCGGTTCCGTCCTCCGTCATATTCGGGCAGGAGAAATTAAGCTCCAGCGCGTCCGCTCCCGCCTCGGTTACAACCCTTGCAATCTCCGTCCACTCCGCGTCATCGCGCCCCATTATTGAAGCGAGCAAAAGCTTATTTGGGTAGTTCGCCTTGAGCTTCCTGAACATTTCGGCGTTCTCAATAAGCGAATGGTCGGAGAGCTGCTCGATATTCTTGAAGCCGATTATCGCGCCCGCCTCGCCGTTTATAGCCGAGAAGCGCGGCGAAGCCTCGTGAATATCCATCATTGAAACCGTCTTGAACGCCGCTCCCGCCCAGCCCATATCAAAGGCGCGGGCGCACATTTCATAGGTGCTTGCGACAACCGAGGATGAGAGCAGAAACGGATTTTCAAGCGGGATTCCGCACATTTCGGAGCGAAGCAGCGACAGGTCTGCAGGCGCAGCTTCGCCGACATCCTTTTCCGCAGAAAGGCGCATGAGCAGCGAGCGCACAGGCACCTCGCCCGGGAATATGCACGCCGACTCGCAGGGCGCTGAGCAGGAGGCGCACGAAATATCCGCCGGAAGCGCATTGACTGCGCCCTGCTCGTTATCAAACCATATTCTTCTGAGCATACGCGCGCAGTCCATCCTGCCGCAAGCCATAGTGCAGGGCGCATCTGCGCAGAGCGCGCAGCGAATCATATCGCGCCTAGGAACGATTCTGTGAAGCAGCATTTTTATCCTCCTGCTATTTCGCGTCAGCCTTCAAAACCGCGCTGAGCATAACGCTTGCGCCGTCCGTGCAATGCTCCGGAGAGGAATACTCGTCCTCGCAGTGCGAAAGCCCATTCTTTGACTGAACGAAAATCATAGTGGCGGGCAGCATATACGCCGCAAACTGCGCGTCATGCCCCGCTCCCGAATGAATGTACTGATGGCTGACCCCAAGCTCCTCGCAGGACGCTTTGACGAAGCCGACCATTTCCGGATTCCACAAAACGGTATCGCGGTTCCACGCGCGCTTAACCTCGCAAACGCATTTCGCCCATTTCATTTTCTCGCAGCTCTTGACAACCTCCAGCACCCGCCGGAGCGCCTCCGCGTCAACGTGCCGCACATCAATAGAGAAATCAACGAAATCGGGAACGCAGGTATGCACGTTGGGATGGCAGGTTATCTCGCCCGTTGTATACACAAGGTCGGGTATGTTCAATTTGTCAATCTCATCATGCAGATACACAAGCGCCTGCGCAGCGGCTAAAAGCGCGTCCCTGCGCTTATTCATCGGGAACGTTCCCGCGTGGACGGTTTGCCCCGTAAAGCTTAGGCGATAGTTGAACATTCCCATAACGCAGTCCACAACGCCTATCTCGTTTCCGTTATCCTCAAGGATAGGCCCCTGCTCGATATGCGTTTCAAAACAGCACTCATACCTTTCGGGCGAGAGGCGGTTTGCCCTATCGCCCTGAAAGCCGGAGCTTTTGAGCGCTTCACCGAAGGTTTTATCTCCCTGCGCGCTCTTCGTCGCCATCATATTATCATATTTGAAGCCCGAGCGGACGTTTTCGGGCAAATAATCATAACAGACGATTCCCGAGCACATCATAGCGGGCGGATAAAGCGAGCCTTCCTCGTTCGTCCATATCATCGCGGTGAGCGGGTGCTTATGAGGGATTTTTTGCTCGACAATGGTTTCCAGCACCTCCATTGCCGACATTACGCCGAGGATTCCGTCATAATTGCCGCCGTTCCTTACAGAATCGCAGTGCGACGCCATCACGATGCGCTTTGCGCCTGCGTCCGTGCCCTCGATGGTTGCGTACATATTCGCAAGGTCGTCCGTTTCAATGCGGGCGCCAATCGCCTTCATGCGCCGCACAAACTCATTCCGCGCAAGTATTGCCTCGGGCGACAGCGAAAAGCGCGTTATTCCTCCGTGCCCCGCGTCGCCATAGTTTGAAAAGGCAGCAATTTTATCCTTCATTCTTTCAAGGCTGCATCTGTACATATATTTCACACCTTCCTTTCGCCGCTCGGCGCGCGCTTCACAAATCTGCCCTGCCCCGGCGCTCCGACAAAAGTCTCGTTATCGTAAACCAGGCTTCCGCGCAGATAGGTCTGAATAGGGTAGCCGTGCAGGCGCTTCCCCTCCCAGATTGTATGGTCGTAATCGGAGTGCATATTTTTAACGCTTACGGTATAATCCTTATTCGGGTCATAGATAACGATGTCCGCATCCTTGCCGACGGAAAGCGAGCCTTTTTCAGTGCAGCCGAATATGCGCGCAGGATTCGCCGAGCAAAGCTCTACCGCGCGCTCGAAGCTTATCCTTCCCGCATTCGCGGCGTCAAGCATATAGGGATACAGGTTCTCAACCCCCGCGCAGCCGTTGGGAATCTTCGTGAAATCGTCCTTGCCCCAGTCCTTTTCATAGCTCATGAACGGGCAATGGTCGGTTGCAACGGTGTCGATATAGCCGTTTCTCAGCGCCGCCCACAGCGCTTCCCTGCTCTTCTCGCCCTTCATAGGCGGCGAGCAGACGAAATTTCTTCCGTCGGGACGCTTGTATACCTCGCTGGTAAATTCAAGATACTGCGGGCAGGTTTCCACAAAGAGCGGAGCGCCCTCCTGCTTTGCCCTGATGCACTCCTCAAGCCCCTCCTTATCCGCCATATGCACAAGGTAGAGCGGCGCGTCAAGATGCTTAGCCCAATGCACGGCGCGCTTATCCGCCTCCGCCTCGACAAACTCGGGACGGCTCATGTAATGATACCAGGCGCTCGTTTTGCCCTCGCTGAGGAACTTTTGGATATACATATCAATGAGGTCGGGATTCTCGGCATGAACGTTTATCAGCGCGCCCAGCTCCTTTGCGCGTATGAGAAGGCGGGCAAGCGTCGCATCGTCAACCATCATCCCTTCTTTTTTATACACAAGGAAGCACTTGAAGCTGGTGATTCCGGAATTGACCGCCTCCTCCATCTCGCGGAGGATTTCGCCGCCGTTAAGGTTTGTTATGCAGCAATGGAAGGCGTAATCAACGCAGGCCTCCTTTTCGCAAATTGCCTGCTTTGAGCGTATAAGCTCCATTATTCCGCCGCCCGCGCGCTGAATAGGATAATCAAAAACGGTTGTCACTCCGCCGCAAGCCGCCGCGCGCGTTCCGGAAAGATACCCGTCCGCTGAAACCGTGCCGCCGAAGGGCATTGCAAGATGCGTGTGCGCATCAATAGCGCCCGGCAGCACGAGCATACCGCTCGCGTCAGCCACCTTGTCCGCAGGTATATTAAGGTTTGATCCGAGCATTACAATCTTTCCGCCGTCCACGGCGATATCCGCCTTGAAGCGTTCCTTTGCGGTAACTATCGTTCCGCCTTTTATTAGCAGATTCAAGATATCCCCCCTTATGTTTAATTGTTTTTGTCAAGTATAGCATAAAACTGTCCACAGAATGTCCGCCTTTTACTATTGCAGACCTCAGCTCGCCGCTATGCATGGACATTTTGTGGACATAGCGCCGTATAATGCAGGCATAGGTTTACAGCTTATCGGTTCCCAAGCATAAAGGAGCAGCTC
>CAZUTB010000116.1:0-6150 GCA_964622905.1 uncultured Oscillospiraceae bacterium
TGTACCATAAGGAGATAGGCAAGGTTCCTCTGCTTACAGCGCAGGAGGAAATTGAGCTTGCAAAGCGCATGGAGCAGGGCGACGAGGAAGCGAAGAAGAAGCTTGCCGAAAGCAATCTGCGCCTTGTTGTTTCCATTGCGAAGCGCTATGTCGGCAGAGGTATGCTCTTCCTTGACCTTATTCAGGAAGGAAACCTCGGTCTTATTAAGGCAGTAGAAAAGTTCGATTACCGCAAGGGCTATAAGTTTTCGACCTACGCCACCTGGTGGATTCGCCAGGCTATAACACGCGCGATAGCAGACCAGGCGAGAACAATCCGCATTCCCGTGCATATGGTGGAAACGATAAATAAGCTTATCCGTGTTTCCCGCCAGCTTTTACAGGAATACGGGCGCGAGCCGCTTCCCGATGAAATTGCCAAGGAGATGAATATTTCTGAGGCGAAGGTAAGAGAGATTATCAAGATTGCGCAGGAACCGGTTTCACTTGAAACGCCTATTGGCGAGGAAGAGGACAGCCACCTCGGCGACTTTATTCCGGATGAGGACGCTCCCGCGCCTGCCGAAGCCGCTTCCTTCTCGCTCATGCGCGAGCAGCTTATGGACGTGCTTGACACCCTTACTCCCCGCGAGGAGAAGGTGCTTCGCCTTCGTTTCGGGCTTGAGGACGGACGTCAGCGCACGCTTGAGGAGGTCGGCAAGGAGTTTGAAGTTACCCGCGAGCGCATAAGGCAGATTGAAGCAAAGGCGCTCAGAAAACTTCGCCATCCGAGCCGTTCAAAGAAGCTTCGCGACTATCTTGATTGATTAGGAGAAAATTATGAGCAATTCAGCCGTGCGTTTGGACGAAAGACTGCGCGCGGCTGCTTTCTATATGTCTGAGTATTCGTCCGCTGCCGATATAGGTGCAGACCACGGTTATCTAGCCCTGCATCTTCTTAAGGAGAACCCGAAAATGCGGATGCTGGTTTCCGATATAAGCGCAGAATCGCTCATGAAGGCGAGAGCACACCTAAAGGATGTGCCAGAGCGGGTAAGCTTTGCCGTTGCCGATGGGCTTTGCGCTATTTCCTTTCCTGTTAAATGCGCCGCAGTATGCGGAATGGGCGGAGAGCTGATAGCAAAAATAATCAGGGACGGAAAGGATAAGCTGCAAGGCGCGGCGCTTGTTCTGTCGCCGAATACCGAAGCGGAGCTTGTAAGAGAAGCAATTTACAGTATTGGCTATCATATTAAGGATGAAAAGATTGCCTGTGCCGCAGGGCGTATGTATGTTGTTATATATGCCAAGGCAGGAGCTATGGAGATAAGCGAAAAGGATATATACTTAAGCCCGTCGCTGATGCACAAAAATGATGAGCTTACTTACCGCTACTATTCTTGGCGCAGGGACGTTGTTGTTACTACGATTACCGAAACAGAAAAAGCCGTAAAGAAAAACGCCGAAAGAGCGGCGCTATATCAGAAGCGATATGCATGGCTTTGCGAAGTGATAAGCAGTATAGAGCGGAACAATTTTTTATTCTTCTTTTTCATAGAAAACATCCATAAGGCAAAGCCCCTGCGGGGGCGCGGTTTCGCCCACAAGCCGCCTGTCAAGGCTCTCAAAGGCTTCCCTTATTGTACTTACTTCAAGCCTTCCCTTGCCTATGTCCACAAGCGTTCCGACAAGGATTCTGACCATATTGTACAGAAAAGCGTTGCCTGAAATATTGAAGGCTATCTCATTCCCGTTTTTACAAATCGACGCATCATATATCGTTCTTACAGTGGTTTTCTGACTTCCTCCGGCGGCGCAGAAGGCGGAAAAATCGTGAGTCCCGACAATATCGGCGCAGGCAGAGCGCATTGCATCAAGGTTAAGCTCTCCCGGCACGTGCCAGTGAGTCCTGTAATCAAGAGCGCCCGCGGTTGAGTCGTTGGTTATAAGGTATCTGTAGCTCTTTCCGTGCGCCGAAAAGCGCGCGTGAAAATCAGCCTCCGCAGGCGAGCTGTCGCGGACCCTGATATCGGGAGGAAGAAGCGTATTCAGTACAAAGCGCCATCTTTCTGGCGGAATTGAGCTTTCCGTATCGAAATGCGCAGTTTGGCAGAGCGCGTGAACACCCGCGTCGGTTCTGCTTGAGCCGGTTATGCGCGAGAATTCACCGCTCGCTTTTTGTATTACGCCCTCCAGCACCTCTTGAACGGACAAGCCGTTCGTTTGGTACTGCCAGCCGCAGTATTCAGTTCCGTCGTACTCAATTATAAGCTTTATTCTCTGCATGGCATTACAACATATTCAATAGGATAATTGAGCAGAGCAGCGCCAGCGTTATCAGAAGCGCATAGAAATCCGTCCTGCACAGCTTCATAACATGGTAGCGCGTTCTGTTTTCTCCGCCGTGATAACAGCGCGCTTCCATTGCGTTTGCAAGGTCAGTTGCGCACCTGAACGCGCTTACGAAAAGCGGAACAAGGAGCGGAACAAGCGCCTTTGCGCGCTCCATTAGATTGCCATGCTCGAAATCCGCTCCGCGCGCCTTCTGCGCTTTCATAATCTTCTGAGTTTCCTCAAGCAAAGTAGGTATAAAGCGCAGAGCAATCGTCATCATCATTGCAAGCTCATGCGCGGGGAAGTGAATCTTGCGCAAAGGGGAGAGCAGGCGCTCCAGCGCATCGGTCATGGTTACCGGCGTTGTGGTAAGCGTCAGCAGGCTTGTTCCCATCACTAGGAATATAAGCCTTAACGAGAAATGCAGAGCGTTCACAAGTCCGTCCTCGGTTATGGTGAAAATCCACCACGACCAAAGAACCTTATCACCCATCGAAAGGAACAGGTTCAGAATGAAGGTGAGAATAAGCACAAAGCGAAGCGGCTTAAGCCCCTTCAGCAGGAAGGAAAGCGGAACCTTTGCCAGCCTATTAACGCCGAGTATGAACGCGGCGACGACAGCGTAGCCCCAGAAATTGCGTATAACGAATATAGCCACCATGAAAAGCACGGTAAGCGATACCTTCATTCGCGGGTCAAGCGAGTGAATCGGGCTTTTTGCGGGGTAGTACTGCCCCAGAGTTATATTGATGTTCATTTGCATTCGCCTCCCCACGCCGAGAGAATATGCTTGGACAGCGTTTCGAGGTCATAAATATCGTCAGGTATCTGCCAGTCGATATTTCGCAGCTGCTTTGCAAGCTGCGCGGCGTGAGGTATGTTAAGCCCGATGCTCTTAATCTCGTCTGAGCGCGTGAAGATTTCGCGCGGTGTGCCGCTCATAATAAGCTTTCCGGAGTTCATAACGATGAGCCTTGTCGCAATGCGGGCGATATCGTCCATGTTGTGGCTTACCATCAGTATGGTTATACCGCTTTCCTTATGGAGGCTTACAAGCATATCCGTTATATCGTCGCGCCCCTGCGGGTCAAGCCCCGCTATCGGCTCGTCAAGTATAAGCAATACCGGCTTCATCGCGATAACTCCGGCTATCGCAACCCTGCGCATCTGTCCGCCCGAAAGCTCGAAGGGCGAGCGCTCGCCAAGCTCTTCAAGGTTTATGCCGACCATTGACGCGGCATATTCCACCCTCAGCTTTATCTCGTCCTGCGTCAGCCCTAGGTTTTTAGGTCCAAACGCGATATCCTTGCTTACGGTTTCCTCAAAAAGCTGGTTTTCGGGGTACTGGAACACAAGACCTACTTTTCGCCTCAGCGCGCGCTTATCGGCGCTTTTATCGTTTATGTTCTGCCCTTTGAAAAGCACCTCGCCGGAGGTCGGCTCCTCAAGCCCGTTAAGATGCTGAATAAGCGTGGACTTACCTGAGCCTGTATGACCTATAAGCCCAATAAACTCGCCCTGCCATATCGAGAGGTCGATATCGCTCAGCGCTACCGCTTCGTAGGGAGTATCCTTAGCGTAAATATGCGTAAGCCCCTTCAGCTCGACAATCGGCTCGCCCTCGGGCTTTGCAAAGTCGGGCGCGTCAAATATTTCTGATGCCTTCTTAGGCTTTATCTTACCGAGATAATCAAAAACCTCGGCTACTGTCAGGAGGTCGGTCGGTATATCCATTCCGCCTTTTGAAAGCAGCTGCGAGAGCCTTGTCATAGGCGGAACGTCAAGGCGCATTGCGCGGAGCGCGTCAACCTGAGAGAAAACCTCACGAGGCGTTCCGCTCATTACCGCCTTGCTGTCGTTAATGACTAAAACTCTGTCGGCTATCGCGGCTTCCTCCATAAAGTGAGTTATCCAGATAACCGTTATGCCTTCGTCTTTATTCAGATGAACGGCAGTTTTCAGAACCTCGGCTCTGCCGCTCGGGTCAAGCATTGCCGTGGATTCGTCCATTATGATTACGCGGGGCTTCATCGCAAGTATTCCGGCTATCGCAACCCTCTGCTTCTGCCCTCCGGAAAGCATATTCGGGCTGTATTTGCGGAAGGAAAGCATATTGACCGCCGTAAGCGCCTCGGTTATGCGTCCTTCCATCTCCGAAGTAGGCACCGCGATGTTTTCAAGCCCGAAAGCGACGTCGTCCTCTACGATATTGGCTACAAGCTGATTATCGGGATTCTGGAACACCATTCCGGCGCTTTTTCTTATATCCCAAAGCTTATCCTCGTCCTTGGTATCCATTCCGCATACGAAAACGCTTCCGTCGGTAGGCAGATAAAGCGCGTTAATAAGCTTGGCAAGCGTGCTTTTGCCGCTTCCGTTATGCCCGAGAACGGCGATAAACTCGCCGCTGTCTATATCAATGCTGACGCTGCTCAGCGCGTTTTCTTTGGCTTCCTCATAATGGAAGGAAGCGTCCTTAACGCTGACGCAGACGGCGCTTTTGCTGCCTGCGGAAACCATAGAGCCCTCTTGAGTTTGCGGCATTGCGCATTCTCCCTTACTTCAAAAATACACTCTGTAAGTATAGCACGTTTTACATCCTCGGGCAATCTTGCGGCGGAATATACTTAATGATATAATACACAAGGCTTGCAAAAGCGGCGCAGAGAAGCGCCCGAAAGGTGTGTTGTGTTTTATATGCGCTCAGAAAACGGCTCAGTTCTCAGATGGGAACCGGAGTTTACGCGCAGATTCATAAGGATTGCGGTGCCGATAGTATTGCAGATGCTTGTTTCCGCATCGCTTAATCTCGTTGATAACTTTATGGTTTCAAGCCTTGGCGACGACGCGTATTCCGCCGTTTCACAGGCAAACAGATATACCTTCGTATTCCAGATTTTCCTGTTTGGCTGTTCAAGCGGCTCTGCGATATTCCTTTCGCAATTCTGGGGCAAGCGCGATGTATCGAATGTCAAAAAGGTTATGGCGATAAACCTGCGCTTAAGCCTGATATTTGCGCTTTTGTTCGCGACCTTTGCGCTCTGCGCGCCGAACTTCATAGCCTCTTGGTTTCTTCGCGAGGGAGTAAGCCGCGAGCTTGCGGCGGATTACCTGCGCATCGTCGCGTTCGGCTACATTATTCAATCGGTTGACACCTGCTTTTCTGCAACGCTAAAATCCTGCGAGCGAACCAATATTCCGATGATTGCGGCGATAATATCAATACTGACGAACACCTTCCTGAACTTCTGCCTTATCTACGGAAACCTCGGCTTTCCGCGGCTCGGGGTGCGCGGAGCGGCGATAGCAACGGTTATAGCGGCGAGCGTTTCACTTGCGATAAATGTAACGATAAGCTATAAAAAGCGCCTTCCCAGCGCAATTGACAAAACAAGCTTCATTCTTCCGGATAAAGCCTTCATGAAGCGCTTTGCGAAAACGATACTTCCTGTTATACTGAACGAGGGGCTTTGGTCGCTCGGGATGATGATGTACAGCGTATTCTACGGCAGCTACGGAAATGAAGTCGTTGCGGGAATAAGCGTGTTCAACACCATTGACAACATAATCTTTGTGCTTATCTACGGAATTATGAATTCGTCCGCGATAATCGTCGGAATGGCGATAGGCGCTGACGATATGAAGTCGGCAAGGCTGTACTCGCGCAGAATGCTTGTAGGCGGAGTGCTTATATCAATAGTTCTCGGGATAATCATGTTCTTTATGCGCGATTCTATGGTCAGCCTGTTCTCGGGAGTTTCGGATACTGCGCGGTCAACGGCGTCCGTTCTGCTTATGCTCGTATCCTTCGCTCTGCCGATTAAGTGCGTCAACTCG
>CAZUTB010000117.1:0-6112 GCA_964622905.1 uncultured Oscillospiraceae bacterium
TTTGGGTGGCTTTGCCGCCCCGAGGAGCGGCTGTAATGCCGCTTCCTATATCATTGCAAGGCCGAGAGGCGTAGCCGAACAAGGAAATGATGCAAACCGGAGCAAGCAAGCGGAGCGCACTTGCTCCGAGAGCTTGTCAAAAATACTTTTTGACAAGCTCAGATATGCTTACTCGTTATCGGCAAGGACCTCGACATTGCCGGAAACGGTGCTTGCGCATACATATACGCTAGGCTCGCCCGAAATGCTCTTGAATTCGTTGCTTACATTTCCGGAAATGCTCTTTGCGTGAAGCTCGACGGCGCCGATATCGGAAGGAAGCTTTACGCGGACGTTTCCGCTTGTGGACACCGCGTTCACCTTCTTAAGCTCGCTTCCGAGGTTGCGGAGCTTCACATCGCCGCTGACGGACTTTGCGTTAATCTCCTTCGCGTGACCCTTGAACTTGACATCGCCGCTGACGGAAACGATACCCAGAGTATCGCACTCGCAATGCGCCTTGATGTCGCCGCTCATCGTTTTCGCGTTGATTTCGTCCGCCGCAAGCTCCATCTGAATATCGCCGCTTGCGGTATTCAGCCTCACTCCGGAAAGCTTTGAGGCAATAGACGGAACAAGCAGGATATCGCCGCTCATCGTATCCGCGGTAATGCTTTTAAGCGAAACGCCCTCAATATTGAAATCTCCGCTCGTACTGCGAAACTCCAGCGCAAACGCCTTATCCATAGGCAGTGAAATGTGAATTTCTCCGTCGCCGCCTATTTCCGAGCCGAGCAGCTTTGCAAGCCCAAGGATGTTGGGAATGGAAAAGTTCATGTTGTTGAAGCTGAAGCTGCGGTTCACGGAATCCTTCTTGACAATGCTCAGCTTACCGCCGTCAAGCGAAATCTCAACATTCTTGAGGTCACCATAGTCGATTACAATATCATTTCCAGCAGTCGCATCACACACAAGGTCAATAGCTCTAGCATCATAACTTATTACCTCCACTTTCGAGGCGTCGAACTCTCTGCGTCCGCCGCCCATGTCGTTTTCATCCATGCCGTCATCGTCGTTCTCGTCCATATCGTCGTCCTCGACGTCTATGGTAAACTTCTTTTCCACCTTCACCTTCGCCTTGCGGGGATACTGGGAGATTACCTCGTCCATGCCCTTCAAGCTCTCCATAACGCAGCCAATAGCATCATCCGCCGAATGCCCCTGCGCAACCAAATCGCTGAACCGCTCCTGGCAGTTAGCCATAAGCTCATCGTAAAGCGCCTGCGCTTCCTGGTTCATCTCGGTGTCCTGAAAAAGCAAGTCAACCATTTTCTTTACCGTGTCATTCATAGCTCAACCCTCCAACAGCTTGTCGATTATTTTTTTTGTTTGCTCCCAGTTATCGCGGCTATCCGAAAGAGAAGCTCTGCCCTCATCCGTTATCGCGTAATATCTGCGCCTTGCGCCGCTGTTTTCATCCCCCCAGTAGGAACGAATAAGCCCATTCTGTTCAAGGCGGCGGAACGTGGGATAGAGAGTAGCTTCCTTGAATTCAAACTCCCCTGCCGAGCGCTCCGATACGCGCTTATTGATAAGATACCCATAGCAATCTTCATCCGCGAGCTGCCGCAGGATTATTGCCTCGGTGTAGCCTCTGAGCAGGTCTGCTGACAATGTCATAACCTCACCTCCGAGTTACATTATAATCGCATATACATCGCCTGTCAAGGTATTATGTGAAATTATTTATAAATTATTTTGTGGTATGTTGAAAATGGAGATACTGGACGGGAAAGCAGCATTTTGCACACGGAAAAGCGCTGCCGATGAATCGACAGCGCTTGAGATTTTACTATGGTTTACTTATACCATGCCTTTCATGGTATGTGCTGAGAGCTTACGCGTTCTTGGGCTGCTTCTTCGTCTTTACAGCCTTGCGGGCTTCGCGCCTCTCGCCATACTTATCAAGCAGGAAGCTCCATACGAAGCCGCTGAGCAAGCTGGAGGAGTACGCGCCGGCAAGAATACCGACGATGATGGGCAGCGCGAACTCGCGGATTGAATCAACGCCGAGAATGTAGAGCGTAACAATCGTGAACAGCGTGGTGATGTTCGTGTTGATGGTGCGCCCGAGGCATTCCTTGACGGACACAACAACGCGGTCGGCGCTGGATAGCGTCTTAAGCTCTGTTTTGCGGTTATTCTCGCGGATACGGTCAAAGATAACGATTGTGGAGTTAATCGAATAACCGACTATCGTAAGCATTGCCGCGATGAAGGAGCTGTTGAGCTGAATGATGGAGCTGAGGATTCCCATGAAGCAGCACATGATAAGAACGTCATGCACAAGCCCTGCTATTGCGGCAATTCCGCTGAAGAAATCGAAGCGAATCGCGATGTAGAGAAGCATCAGCGCCGCGGCGATAACAACGGACCAGATGGCGTTGGCAATGAGTGTGCGGCTTGCGGTTGCTCCGACCATCGTGGTCGAAACATCCTCGGTATCCATGTCCGGATAGCTCGCCTTCAGGGAAGCGTCAAGACCCTCGCGGACAACCTGAACGTCATCCTCGGTCATATCCTTGATGCGAAGCACAAGCTCGCTCTTCTCCGCGCCCTGAACGGTTACGGTAAAATCCTTGATTCCGTTAGCCTTGACAGCCTCGGTAACAGCGGCGGAATCAACAGGCGCGTTCATATTGTAATGGATGGAAAGACCGCCGGTGAAGTCGATGCCGTAGTTGATTCCATGGCCGCAAAGCGCCATTACAAGAGCAACGACAATAATGACCAGAGGGAGAGCGAAGTAATACTTTACATACTTTTTCATGCCGCCGCCTCCTCCTTCACTTTCTTAGTTCTCACAAAGAGCTTGGGATGATTTGCGAAAAGATTCGCTGCGTGCTTGAGCAGGAAGCGGGTTACAACAACAGCGGTCAGAAGCGAAACAACAACGCTCAGAAGCAGGGTGTTCGCAAAGCCGCGGATTGAGCCGGTTCCGAAAATCATAAGCACGATGGACGCAATGATGGTGGTAACATTGGAGTCGATAATCGCGCTGAACGCATTCTTGAAGCCGGTGGTAACAGCGCTGCGCACGGAGCGGCCTGCGCGAACCTCTTCCTCGATGCGCTCGAAGATGATTACATTAGCGTCAACAGCCATACCGATACCAAGCACTATACCCGCGATGCCGGGCAGGGTGAGCTGAATTGAGCCAAGCGCCGCCATAAGGAAGAACACGAGCCAGATGTAAAGCACCAGGGCTACATCGGCTACAAGGCCGCAGACGCGATAGCGGAGCGCCATGAACAGCAGCACGAGCGCTATGCCGATGATAGCCGCCTTGACGGAGGTAGCAAGCGCGTTATCGCCAAGGGATGCAGATACGGTGTCCGCCTTATCCTGCGTAAGCACGAGGGGCAGAGCGCCGGACTGAATCTGAATAGCGAGCGCCTGAGCGCTTTCAAGCGTGAAGTTGCCTTCGATTACGCCTTCACCTGCGGTGATTGCGGAATTTACGGTAGGCGCGGAAACCTCATTGCCGTCAAGGTAAATGCTGATAGCCTTGCCGATGTTGTTGCGGGTAGCCTCGGCGAACTTTTCGGTTCCCTCGGCGTCCAGCTTGAAGGCTACTGCGTACTTGCCCTCATACATCGTAACGGTAGCGGTCTTTACGTTGCTGCCCTTAAGGATTACAGCGCCGGTAGGATCGCGGAACTCAAGCTCCGCAGGCGAGCCGATAAGGGACAGAACCTCAAGCGGATCGGTTACATCAGGAATCTCAACGCGGATTCCGCTTGTGCCGTTCTGGGTGACGGTGGCTTCGGTGAAGCCCTTCTGGGTAAGACGGTTCTGAATAACTCCTATGGTGTTGTTAAGGAGTATTGAGAAGTCAACGCCCAAATCCTCGGTTTCCTTGGCGAGATACTCAACGTATACGCCGCCGCGAAGGTCAAGACCGAGCGGAATAGCGCTGGGCCATTTTTCAACATTCGTAGTGGGAATGAAGGTCTTGAGCTTGTAAAGCCCGCGGCTGTCCAGATTAAGACCGGTGCAGCCGATGATGAAAAGAACCGCGATAATGACAACGGAAACGGCGAGCGTGATTATGCTGCGCCTTGCGGTTATCGCCTTCTTGCGTGAAGGCGCCACTCGTTTAGCCATTTTGCATCCTCCTATATTTTAGTGATAGCCAGCAAAGGCAGGGACTATATAGGCAGGTCCCCCGGCGGGAACAGGGCTGAAAGCTCGCGGATATACGCGCTGCTTATTACCCAGTTGCCGTTTGCATCGGTAGCGGTAGCCTTTGGAGCCGAAAGCCCCTGCGCATTCTCCTCCGGCTTCGGCTGAGGCTTTTCGCCTCCGTCCGATTTTCCCGATGCAGAAGCGTCATTATGCCCGTTTTCGGTTATCGGGGCGCAGAAAAGCGCCTCAGCGCGAGCTCCTGCGTCCTGCTGCTGAGGCTTTTCGCCGCTTTCGGGCGTTTCAAGCATTAAAAAAGCGCAGATAAGAACAAGGCTTAATACGCCAATGCCCATCAGTACGCGCCTTAATAACGCAGTGCGCCGCTTCAACGGTATCATCCTTCCGCCGCAAACAATTTTCGTTCATTATACTTTATATTGTATCTCACGTCAAATAAAAATATAGAATGTACCATATAAACGCATCCTATAAAACCTCGTGGTTGCTTTATTCATGAAAGATGGAGTTACAGCCACACAGCAATCCCTAGAAATCTATCGCACAATTTTTCAGGAGGAAGTATGAAGGAGGATCTCCTTCATTGAAATCCGCAGGGGTGGCTTTGCCGCCCCGAGGAGCGGGATTTATACCGCGTCCTTGCATCATTTTCTGCCCGTGAGGTTGAAAACCGAGCAAGAAAATGATGAAAAAACGGTTCAAGTAAGCATTGCTTACTTGAACCGAAAGCGAAGCGTTAGCGCAGCGCGTCATCGCAGCTAACTACGCCGCGCTGAGCGTCCAGCGTCACGACCGCGCCGCTTTTAAGTATCTTGACCGCATTCTCGGCGCCTATAAGCGCGGGTATGTTAAGGCTCATTCCGGCGATAGCGGCGTGTCCGTTCGGGTCGCTGTCCTCAACAATAAGCCCGCCCGCGCGGCGAATCATGGGCATCATCGAGTTGTCCGTCTGCTTCGCAACCAGTATATCGCCGTCCTTGAAGCGCTCTGCGGCGTCCTCGCCGCCTTGGGAGATAACGCAGAGGTCGGCGCAGACGCGCTTTTCCGTAACGCCATTTCCGGTAACGAGAATATGCCCGACAACGTGAACCTTCATCATGTTCGTTGTTCCGCTTATTCCGAGAGGAACGCCCGCCGTCATAACAACCAGCTCGCCGTCCCTCAGATAGCCCGCCTTAACGCCCGCCTGAACCGCGTGCTCAAAAAGCTCGTCTGTGTTCTTTTCTTCCTCAATCATCAGCGGAATCACGCCCCATGAAAGGTTAAGCTGCCGCCTGATGGTTTCGGAGGTCGTGCAGGTGATTATAGGGCAGTTCGGGCGGTACTTGGAAATCATCCGCGCCGTTTTGCCGGACTTGGTAACGGTAATTATCGCCGCCGCCTTAAGGTCGTGCGCGGAGGTGCAGGTGGAGTGCGATATAGCTCCGGTAACATCGGGATTTTCGGCAGTTTCGCGCTTCTTGAAGCGCCCCACATAGTCAATGTCAGCCTCGGTTCTCAGCGCAATTCTCGCCATTGTTTTAACGCTCTCAACAGGGTAAAGCCCCGCAGCGGTTTCGCCGGAAAGCATTATAGCGCTCGTTCCGTCATAGATGGCGTTCGCAACGTCCGTCGTTTCCGCTCTGGTCGGGCGCGGGTTCTTCATCATGCTGTCCAGCATCTGCGTTGCGGTTATAACCTGCTTGCCCGCGTTGTAAACCTTGCGTATGATGAGCTTTTGCAGCACGGGAACATCCTCAAGCGGAATCTCAACGCCCATATCGCCGCGCGCAACCATTATCCCGTCCGAAACGCGGATTATGTCGTCGATGTTGTCAACGCCCTGCGCGTTCTCAATCTTCGCGATTATCTTTACGTCGGGGCAGCCCGCCTTTGAATTGACCCCAAAAAGTTAGACAAATAATATAATTAAGCAGCCGAGAGGGCT
>CAZUTB010000118.1:0-6092 GCA_964622905.1 uncultured Oscillospiraceae bacterium
AAATGATATAGGAAGCGTCTTTCAGACGCTCCTCGGGGCGGCAAAGCCACCCCTGCGGATTTCAAATGAAGGGGCTAGCCCCTTCATTGCATCCCCAAAGAAGCAATCAGGTTCTTTGACAGACTAATATTGTACCATATTCGTCCCGAGCGCGCAAATTTTATGCAATGATAAAAGCGCAGTTAGGATAACCAAAGGCTATCAGCGCGGGCAAAGCGCCTGCGAAAGCGCCTTATAGAGCATTTCGGGTCCGTAGGGCTTGCCGATGTGCCCGTTCATTCCCGCTTCCCTGACATGGCGGATATCCTCGTCAAAGGTATTAGCCGTCATAGCGAAAATCGGAATGCTCGCGGCGTCGGAGCGCTCCATTCCGCGTATTCTTTCGGTTGCGATATAGCCGTTCATTATGGGCATCTGAATATCCATAAGGATAAGGTCGTAATAGCCCTCGGGGCTTGCGGAGAAGGCGGCAACGGCTTCCTCGCCGTTATTCGCTTCGTCTACCTCCGCTCCCGTTTCGGCTATTATCTTCTTCGCTATAAGCCTGTTCATTTCGTTGTCCTCAACAAGGAGAATTCGCTTGCCGGAGAGGTTGACGACGCTTATGGCGGAATTGCCGCTTTTGCTCTTGCCGATATCGTTTTCTCTGCCAAGCGCTTTCAGCTCATCCTCCGAGGCAAGCTTCATATGCATTCTTACGGTAAAGGTTGTCCCCTTGCCAAGCTCGCTTTCGCAGGAAATGCTTCCGCCCATCAGCTCGGTAAGCTTTTTCGCGATAGCCATTCCAAGCCCCGTTCCCTCGGTTCTCAGGGTTGTCCGGTCGTCAGCCCGCGTAAAGGTATCGAATACCTTGTCAATAAACTCGGGCGGGATGCCGATTCCCGTATCGCTGAAGGCGAAGGAATAATCACCGAAGCCTTCCTCGGTGTACTCGGTTTGCCTGACGATTATGGAAAGCCTTCCGCCCTCCGCCGTAAACTTTACGGCATTGGACAGGATGTTTACGAAAACCTGAACGATATGAATGCTGTCGCCGTAAACCGCGTTATCCCTGACCTCAGCCATGTTAACGGCTATCGTTTGTCCCTTTGCCTCAATTCCCGAGGTCATAAGGGACACAACGCTGTCGATTATTGCGGGAATCAGCATAGGCGCATTGATTATCGGGATTCTGCCCGCCTCAATACGGCTCATGTCAAGCACGTTGTTGATAATATCCAAGAGATAGTTTGATGACAGCTGCACCTTTTTAAGGCATTCGTCAACATACTCCTGATCGCCGATATGCCGCCTTGCTATCGACGTCATGCCGACTATCGCGTTCATCGGAGTGCGGATATCATGGCTCATGCTCGAAAGGAAGGCGGATTTTGCCTTGCTTGCCGCCTCCGCCTCATAAAACGCGGTTTCATATTTCTGTTTTTGCTCGCTGTCATCCTTAAGCGATGCAATAGTATGGGAAAGCAGCTCGCGCTCGTCCACAGGTTCCCGCCGTTTTCCGCCTTTAAGCGCGCTGTCCGCAACCTGCGCGGCAAGCTTGCTTATTGGCTTGTACTGAGCAACTATGCTAGACAGCATAAACGCGATTGCAACAAGCAGAAGCACCAGCACAAAGGCTATCAGGGCAAATTGCCTGTTGGCAGACCCTGAAAGCGTTTCGCTTGAAAGTATAGCGGAAACATAGGTCCAGCGGTTCGATTCGGAAACGACCTTTTGAACAACATATTTCTTTCCTGAGAGCGAGGTATAATCCTGCTCGCTGCCCGCCGAGCCTACATAAGCGGAAAGCTCAAGCTCCTCGCCCGCATCGCCCGTAGAGTATATAAGCCCTCCGTCCGCGTCATACACGGCTAAGGCGCTGCCGGAATCCGTCAGCAGAGCATCAAAAAGCGGCTGAACCTTCTTGACCGGCACGAGCATAAGCACGTGCGCAAGCGGCTGTTGCGCAAGCTGAGGGAGCGGATAAAGATATGCAAAATAAGCATTATCTCCGCTTCCGTAAAGCCGTATTCCGGATTTATTTACCGCTTGTATTCCGCTTATAAGCGCCTGAACTGAGGCCTCGTCCATTCCAAAGCTTGTGCGGAAAAAATCGGAGAAGGAGCGCTCGCCGGTCGCAATATAAAGCGTGTCCGGCTCAGCGGCTCTGCAATACGCAAGATGCTCTATAAAGCTGTTCCCGACAAGATAGCGCCCAAGAGTCAGCGACATTTCCCTGCTCGATTTCGGGTCATTCTCGACAGGCTCGTAATAGAAAGCGGGGTCGCTGCCGATGTTATAGGCTATGCTCGCAATTTCCTCCATTCTGCCTGAAATGGTCTTTTCGGCGCTTTCAAGCTGAGTCATTCTGTCCGCAAGCACCGTTTTTCGAATTTCAGAGGTGAAGGAAATAAACGCAGCCGCCGCGATTATGACGCTAACAATTATGAAAATAGAAAGCACCCTGATAATCACGGAGCGCAGAAAGCCGTTTTTCTTAGTATTCGCAGTATTATTAGCCTCTTTATTCATTCGGCACCACCATAAATATTATGTTAATATAAGCGTTAATTCAAAGCCGTCATCAGCGAGTGATACCTGTCCACCGCCGCCTGATATACCGAAAGAAGCTCGGATATATTGAGCTTGCCAAGCTGCTCAACATATGAATCCCATTCGGAAAGCGGTCTTTGCCCCGTTATAAAGCCAATGCGCATCTCGGTGCAATACTTCGTAAGGTCGTTGTTAATCAAATCCAGCTTGTTTATCTCGTCATCGGTAAAGGTGAAGCTTTGCCAATACTCCTCGGGTCCGTACTCAAAAAGCGAGTTAGCTGCGCTTGCGGGAACCTTCGCCATCTCGCCGCCCATAAAGTAAGGCTCAATCTCGACCGTCGGGTTGCTTCCGCCCGGGTATGGCGAATACTTGGAAACAGCATCGTCAAACGTAAGGTTATTCTCACTCATTTCATCGTAAATGAAGGGCATATAGTCATACGTTCCGTCTGCATTTGCCGTATAGGTTTCGCCCTCAACGCCCATATGGTAGATGAGCGTGCCCTCGTCCGTCCAGAAATAGTCAAGCCAGCTGAGGACTAGCGCGGGATCGCTGCACGCCGCGGGTATCACCGCCGCACCCGTTGAATGGAAATTAGCCCTTATAGCGGTCCAGAGCTTATCGCCGTCAGGTCCCGTGAGCGCTTCGTCAATCGCAGAAGCAGAATAAGTATAATCGCAGCGCGATTTTTTTCACAAACCGTCCCCCTCTTGCATATGACAAAAAGCAGAGTGTTTCATGCGCAGTATTAAGAAGCATTAACAGAAGGGCTTCTCGCGAAGCCGCGAGAATATATAGTCATTTGTTCACATGAATAGTTTATCACCGCAAGCAGAAAAAAGCAATAATAGTATTGCGCGGCTTTGCAAAAGGGCAAAAATTAATAAATATGCGTAAGAGCAATGCGCAGCGTATTGAATATGCAAGCGCAAAGCTTCCAATGCGCAGAAAGGAAATACAAAAGCCCTATCCGGCTGTGCGGGGTTTGACCCGCTTTGCCGGATAGGGCAAGGCTTTCGCTAATTCTGGCTTACAGCTTAGTACAGGCTGTTAATATAGTCGGTAAGAGCTTTTCTGTTGTAGAAGCTGGAAAGACGCGTGAGCGTGATATCCGGCTGAACGCCGTTATCAACATCGTAATAGGAGCCGTTGTTGACAACGCTCAGGCGCCTGTTGCTGGAATAGTTAAACAGCGTTCCGTCCGCGGTGCTGCCCTGCATTACTACGCACGCTCCGCCGCCCGAGGCTCTGCCGAGAAGCGTTACAACGCCCGAGCTTTTGAACGAGGCGGGAACAAGATTGCCGCAGGAGAAGCTGTTGGGGGAAATGATGCAGTAGAGGTTCTTGGACGTAATGTTGTCATTAGCATCAAAAACCCTGTCCAGATTCACATCCGCCTTATAGGTGGTGGAGCTTTGTCCATCGCCCGTGGTATCCGTAAAGTTGATGGTGCAGCTGCCCAAATACCAAGACAGCACATAGATTGCCGCGTCAACCTGTCCGCCGCCGTTGTTGGAAAGGTCGATTACCACATTCTCAATGGGGCTGTTTTCCCTTGAAATCTGAGCGTTGGCGTAGATTACCAAGCCCCTCGTATCAAGGGTATTTACTTCCTCTGCCTTCGGAGGCTCGGCATAATAGTCTCTGGAGTTTGCTAAAAATTGGTCAAAGATGATGTATGCGGTGTTGCCGATTTCCTCATAGGCAGAGAAGCCGTCCGGATAGGCTTCGGCTCTTGCCGTGCTGTAGCGCTGCCTGTTCATTAAAGAATCATAAACGCTTGTCGCTATATTGCCGCTGGTTAAGCCGCCTGCCTGAACGCCCTTTCCGAGATAATGCGATACGGAGGCGACACTCGTATGCATATCCGCAAGATAACCGAAAGCCAGCTTATTAAGAGCGCCGGTGCTGACTTCCGGATCCGTGCTTTGAAGCTCCTCATAAAGCCCAGTAACCGTAAACAGGTTGGTGAAGGTGTCAATATTATGAGCTTCCTTAAGCCCGTAATACATATCAAGCGCAAGGCAAAGCTCAGTTGCGCTGAAAATCGACATCGCTTCGCTTCTTTGTCCGGCAGGTGCGGAGTAGTACAAATCTGTAAGCTCGTCGAAGTTGCCTCCGCCGACAATGAACAGGTTCTCTCCGTTTGATACAATATTCATTCCATACGGTACAAGCATGAAATCATTCAAGGTCTGAAGGGGCAAATAGCCCTTTCCGTCGCGATAAAGCATGGGGATATAGCGCTTATCCATGCTTATTACAAGCGGAACGCCCTTGCGCTCAAAGCTCGTCGGCAAGCGATAGAAGTACGCGGGATTCCCTTCGCTGTCAACGCCCATTGCGCTGAGAATATCCAGCGAGGTTGAGTGGAAGATCCTTTTGCTGAACAGCGCCTGGTCATCGAAAACAACAGCATCGCTGTCAAAATCTATAACCATCCTTGCGCCGTTTTCGCGCGTAAGGGTTATCACCTTATCTTCATTCTCAGAGGTGATGCCATACTCAACTGCGCTGCCTTCCCCTTCAAAAAGGTTCACCATGATATTCGTAGCAAAGGCTTCGACATCAATAAAAGGAACATCATCATATGCGCTGAGATAGGTAAGCTCAACCTCTTTTGTTTCATCGGGCTTGGCAACATATAATGTTACCGTCTTATGCGTCAGTTCGGAGTTCTGAACCTTTGCCGTCCATTCCTCCAGATAAGCAGCAACAGATTCCTCCTGCGCCTGCTTTATGGTTTCCTCCAGGTCTGCGCCCGACGCCTGCGGCACAGCTGCCACAAGGCAGAGCAGCAGACAAACAACAAATGCAGATAGCCGTTTCATTTTTTCTTCCTCCCAATCATGTTCTTTGCAATGACAAGCTCCGGAACATTTTCACTATATAGATACCATTAAAACAGAGTGATTTCAAGTAAGTCTGCAAATTTGGGCTGAAAATCAGCAAAACTGGGCTGCATCCTCATAAGGAATAATGTATAATAATCACGGGAGTGGATTCTATATATGCGTGACAGTACGAAAAAGATTATCATAGCTGTAATTATAGCCGCCGCCATAGCAGCGCCTGCTCTTTGCGCGATACTTTTTTATACTCAGCCTACGAACGATGCGGTTTATGATTTATCCATGATTACAGGCGACGGCGAAAAGGCGGAGTTTGAAGAAAAGGGCTGGACAGCCTTTACAGCGGAAGGCGAAAAGATAACAAGGCTTACTCTGAATGAAACCGGCGGCTATTCGGGGCTTTCCTATGCGGGACAGACCTTCTATTTTTCGCGCGAAATCAAGGAAGGCATGGAGAACGCAAAGCTGAGCCTTGGCGCACTTAATAAATGCGTAAGCGTGTTCATAGACGGAGAGCTGATATACACGGACAGCCCGACGGCGGACAACCGAATCGGTTATCTTGCGCTGCCGATGCTTGCCTCGGACAGAGAAGCGCCGCTTATGCTGACGCTCCCGCCCGACTGCGCGGGAAAAACGCTCACCATTGCGGAAGCAAGCTCGCCATTTTCCGAAAAGCAGCCTCCTGCCGTCGATTCGGTATAC
>CAZUTB010000119.1:0-6083 GCA_964622905.1 uncultured Oscillospiraceae bacterium
GTAAGCGGAAAAATGTTTGCGCCTATGGTCTTAGCTCCCGAGGCTGACGAAATCTGCGAAAGTGTATTCGGGCGCGTATGCTCGCAGGAGCTTTCGGAAAATGAAAAAGCGTCGCTTTGGCGCGGAGTTATCTATGATGATGCGGGCGCTCCCGTCGCCTCCGGTGATATATGGTATGACGGCGATTTCGTCATCGGCGCGCTTGGCGTTATCGAAGGCGAAAGGGGCAAAGGCTTCGGCGACCTGCTCATCCGCCTTCTGCTCTACAAGGCGCAGACGCATTTTGCCGGTCGCGTCCGCCTTGCCGCAACAGAGGAAACCGTTGGCTTCTTTGCCCGCTACGGCTTTGCACCGCTTGACGGCGGGCTTCAGATGGCAATAGACGGCGATAAGATTGACCTCGACACCTGCAAGGGCTGCAAGCTGTAAGGGAATATCGGAGAGCAAGAGGCGCAAAGCGCGCCTCTGCTGTGACCGCTGTTTCCGGCGGCTTTTGCGGGAATCCCGCTCCGTCCGCTTTCTTCGTCAATCCTCCCACTCAAGGGGATATTCCTTGACGGCGTTGTCTATCTTTTTGCCGTTGGATTTCAGCTTGTCGAGCAGCTTCTTGATATCGCTGCTGTCCGTCATTAGGGTCGGAGAGAAATCGTTTGTTGAGGTTTTTGAGGATATGTAGCAGGGAATTATGCGGAAGCCATCCGGCTCAACGGTCTTGTCCGCGCTAATCTTGAAACGCGTCTGGAATATATAGGTGCTCATATCGCTCGGCTTGGAATTGCCCGCAAAGCAGAAATTGCCGAGAGAATAGCAGATGTATTTACCGTTATACTCGGCTATCGGGTTGATTCTGTGGCTGTGATGGCCTATAACGAGGTCGGCGCCGGAGTCAATCGTCAGCTTTGCAAGGATTTCCTGTTTATTGTTGCTGGGATAATAGTCTAGCTCGTTGCCCCAATGATATGAAACTATAACTATATCGCAGTGCGTTTTCGCTTCGGCAATTTCGGAGGGAACGCGCTCGTAAAGCTCCGGGTACTTGTCGCCGAAGGTCTGATAGCTCAGCATTCCAATCTTTATGCCCTTTGCCTCGTATATCCCGAGCGTTCCGTCCATCGAGTATATGATTCCCGCCTCGGTGAACGCCTTTGTCGTGTCTGCAATTCCCTGCTCGCCGTAGTCCATTGCGTGGTTGTTTTCAAAGCTCACCGCGTCGATGTTGCCGCTCGTGAGAATTTCAACATAGGAGGGCGGCGCGGCGAAAACGAACTGGTTGTCCTTCTTGTAAACGCTCGCGGTCGTCAGCGTTCCCTCGAAATTAACAAGCGTCATGTCGTCCTGCGCGAAAAGGTCGGAAACATTGCGGAAGCAGAAGCTCAAATCATTATTCTGATTCTTAAGCTCCTTCTCGAAAATGTTGGTGGACTTGCGCGTGTCGCCGCCGATGGTCACATCGCCCGTGCAGGATATGAGCAGGTGCGTATAGCCGTCCTCGCCTATCTCCTGCCCCAAATCGGGCGTTTCGTCATTTTCAGGCTCGGCAGTCGCTTCCGGCGCGGCGGTCGGGCTGCCGAAAAAGTATTCCTCCTCGTCATCATCCTCGGCAAGCGCTGAAAACGCCGCAAGGGAAAGCAGCACGGCAAGAAGAAGGGCGGCAAGTCGGCGAACGGTAATAAGCATTTCTCAGCCTCCGAAAATAAATTTCACAAATATAACGCGGCAGGGCTTGATTTTACTGCGCGGCGCTCGGCTTAAGTCCTTGTTTTTGACCCACGCCAAGCAAGCCTGCTTGCGCCGAAAGCGAAGCGCTATTTCTCCAGCTCTTTTACGAGTTCCGCTATCCTGTCCAGCGCAATCCTCAGCTTGTCTATTGCGGTTGCGTAGCAGCAGCGCATATGATATTCGCCGGTTGCGCCGAACGCTGTTCCGGGAACTGCGGCTATGTGCTTTTCATTGATGAGGCGCGTGCAGAATTCCTCGCTCGTAAGCCCCAGATGCTCAAAGGAGGGGAAAACGTAGAACGCGCCGCGCGGCTCAAAGCACTTTAGCCCCATAGCGTGGAAGCTGTCCACCATAAGCCTTCTGCGGCGGTCGTAGCTCTCGCGCATCATATTAACGTCCGCGTAGTCGTTCTCCCTGCCGGTCTTGAGCGCCTCAATTGCAGCAACCTGACCCTGACGCGGGGCGCAGAGCGCGGTGTACTGGTGAATTTTTAGCATTACGCCGAAAAGCGGCTCGGGCGCGCAGAGATAGCCGACGCGCCAGCCCGTCATTGCGAACGCCTTGGAAAAGCCGTTCAGCGTTATTGTGCGCTCGCGCATACCCTCTATTGATGCAAAGGCGAGCATTCTTTCGCCCGTGTAGTTCAGCTCCGAGTATATCTCGTCGCTTATGACGATTAGATTCGTTTCCCGAATGACCTTCGCCAGTTCCTCCATCTCCGCGCGGGAGAGAATTCCGCCGGTGGGGTTGTTCGGGTAGGGGAGAATGAGCGCCTTTGTGCGCGGGGTTATCGCACTTTTGAGCTGCTCCGGTGTGAGCTTGAAGCCGTTTTCCGCGCTTGTCGGAATGGCAACCGGCTCAGCGCCCGCGAAGACCACCCCGGGCATATAGCTGACGTAGCTCGGCTCGGGAACAAGCACCTCATCGCCGCTTGAGCAGATTGCCCGTAGCGAGAGGTCAATTCCCTCGCTCGCGCCGACTGTAACCATTATTTCCTTCTTGGGATCGTAGGAAACGCCCATTCTCGTTTTGAGATAATAGGCAATCTCCTCTCGCAGCTGCAAAAGCCCCGCGTTTGCGGTATACGCCGTCTGACCGTCAAGCAGGGAGTCTATCGCGGCGCTCCTTATATGGAAGGGCGTTACGAAATCCGGCTCGCCTACGCCGAGCGAAATAACGTCCTTCATCTCGCTCGCCATGTCGAAAAAGCGCCTTATTCCGCTTTTCGGAACGGCAACAACGCGAGGATTGAGTATGTTTTCATAATCTATCAAGGCATTATCACCAGCCTGTCATCCTGCCTCTCGCGCTCGAAGATAACTCCGTCCTTCTTATAGCGCTTGAGAATGAAGTGCGTAGCGGTTCCGGTAACGTTTTCGATGGGCGAAAGCTTTCCGGAAACGAAGAACGCAAGCTCCTTGAGCGTTTTTGCCTCAACGCAGAGCAGCAGGTCATACGCGCCGCTCATCAGGTAAACGCTCGTAACCTCGTCAAAATTGTAAATGTATTCCGCAATCTGGTCGAAGCCTTTGTCCCTCTGCGGGGTAACGCGAACCTCAATCATCGCCTCAACCTTATCGTGGCGAACCATGTCCCAGTTGATGACGGCGCTGTAGCGAAGCAGAACGCCCTCCTCACGCATTGCGTCAATCTCGGAGGCGACCGCGGAAAGCTCGCAGCCCGTCATTACGGCGATTTCCTCAAGGGGAGTGCGGGAGTCGTCCTGAAGTATTTCCAGTATTTTAATCCGCAGATTCTCGTTCATAATTACCTCCGCTTTATTAGAATAGTCCCTGAATCTTGCCCGCGTCGTCAACGTAAACGTTCTCGGCGGCGGGAACCTTGGGAAGCCCAGGCATTGCGATGATTTCGCCCGCGAAGGCGACTATAAAGCCCGCGCCTGCGCTCAGGCGAACCTTCCTGATATTTACTGTGAAGCCCTCGGGAGCGGAAAGCAGCTTCGGGTCGTCCGAGAAGGAGTACTGCGTTTTCGCTATGCATACGGGGCAGCGTCCGTAGCCCTCCGCCTCAAGAGAAAGCAGCTGCTTTTTGACTCCCGGAGCGAAGGAAACGCCCTCGGCGTGATATATCTTTTTGCATACGGCTTCAATCTTATCGGCAAGCGGCAGCTCATCGGGATAGGTGAAGGAAAGCTCCGCCTTTTTCCCCTCGATAACTCCGCAGACGGCGTCAGCAAGCTCCCTCGCTCCTTCGCCGCCCTTTGCCCATCCGTCACACAGCTCCACAGGAATGCCGAATTTTGCACATTCTGAGCGAATTGCATCCACTTCATCCTCTGTATCGCTTGCAAAACGGTTTATTGCCACCACAACCGGCAAATTCCACACGTCGCGGATGTTCTTTGCGTGGCGCATAAGGTTCGGAAGCCCCGCCTCCACAAGCTCCCTTGAGGGCTGTGAAAGCTTTGCCTTTTCGCAGCCGCCGTGATGCTTGAGCGCCCTTACCGTGGCAACCAGCACAACCGCGTCGGGCGAAAGCCCCGCCATTCTGCACTTGATGTCAACGAACTTTTCTGCGCCGAGGTCAGCGCCGAAGCCCGCCTCCGTTACCACAATATCCGCCATGTTAAGGGCGCATCTTGTGGCTATAACGCTGTTGCAGCCGTGCGCAATGTTCGCAAACGGTCCGCCGTGCATGAGGCAGGGGGTTTGGTCAATCGTCTGAACCAGGTTCGGCATGAGCGCGTCGCGCAGGAGCGCCGTCATAGCTCCGTCCGCGTTAAGATCCTTTGCGGTAACGGGCTTTCCGTCATAGGTGCGGGCTACAACCAGAGCGCCTAAGCGCTTCCTGAGGTCGGCAAGGTCGGAGGCAAGGCAGAAAACCGCCATAACCTCGCTTGCGGCAGTTATATCAAAGCCGTCCTCGCGCGGCATTCCGTTGCTCTTCCCGCCAAGCCCGTCCGTAATAATTCGGAGCTGACGGTCGTTCATATCCATGCAGCGCCGCCACTCAACCCTGCGCGGGTCAATCATCAGGCGGTTGCCCTGCTGAATATGGTTGTCCAGCATTGCGGCAAGCAGGTTGTTCGCCGCCGTTATTGCGTGCAAATCGCCGGTAAAGTGCAGGTTTATATTCTCCATCGGCAGAACCTGAGCGTAGCCGCCGCCCGCCGCTCCGCCCTTCACGCCGAAAACAGGCCCGAGGGACGGCTCGCGCAGCGCCAGCATAGCGTTTTTGCCGTTCTTGGTAAGCCCGTCCGCGAGCGCTACCGAAACGGTGGTTTTGCCCTCGCCCGCGGGGGTCGGCGTAAGCGCGGTAACAAGCACCAGCTTTCCGCGCCGCTTGCCGCAAAGAATCTTATCCGCGTCAACCTTCGCTATGTATTTGCCGTAGGGCGATAAAAGCTCCGTATCTATTCCGCGTGCCTTTGCGAATTCCATTATAGGCGTAATCTTGGCTTTCTGTGCTATCTCAATATCGGTCATCGCCTTAGCCTCCCTATCCCGTTTATCTCGCGTTCCATTATAATAGATAACATTTCAAGTTGCAACAAGCGCATAATGCCGGCAGCCTGCGCAGCAGACAATGTGAAGATTATCTGAACATTTTGCGATATTCGTTGCAAATAAATTAACATTATGATATAGTTCTGTAATAAAGCCGCCGATAACGACGCGCCGAAAGGAATGATTCAAATGCGCAGACTTCTTACGCTTGCAGCTGCCCTTGTGCTTGCCCTGTCGCTTTCCCTCAGCGGCGCGCTTGCCGAAACCGCCTATACCGCATCCCTCGGAGGGCGCGAAATGTACACGGTTACCTTCCATGACTCGTATGTGCTGGACGACGAAACCTTTTCGGAGGACAGCACCGATGATTACACATGGTTTATGATGCTCTGCACCGACGAGTACGCCATAGACTGCGGCGCAAACCTGTATTACGATGACGAGAGCTTTAACCTCTACTCCGCAGCCGAAAGCGAGCGCGACGAATACATAAAGAGCTTCGGCTCGAACAGCGACGATGACATTTACACCTATTTGGAAACCTACACCGCTCCTGCCGACGGCAAAAACGTTCCCTTCGTAATCTGCACGCGCTCAGAGGCGGTTTACGGCGATTCCTACGTTGCCTTCACGGTGCTTGCGGGCTACGATATTTACTTTGAAGCCTATTCCGCCGACGGAATGAACACCCCCGAAATCCTCGCCTCCCTCAAGGAGCTTCTGGACACCTTCGTTCCCGCAGTGTAATATAGATATTAAGCAAGTCCAAGATAATTTGTACAAAAAGCAGGGACGCAGCCGAATTCGACTGCGTCCCTGAGCTTGTCAAGACCTGATTGCTGCTTTGCTCGTTTACTATAAATTGCAACTTTAAATGCCGCCCCCTAAGTCACACCA
>CAZUTB010000120.1:0-6074 GCA_964622905.1 uncultured Oscillospiraceae bacterium
CATTTTCGGCTATGATATTGCGCACGGCGGGCTTCCGTATCTCTGCGCCTATATGACGGCAATGGTTATCGGCGAGTGCGTTAATTTCCCCATTCAGCGGAAGTTTGTTTTCCGCAGCAGCGGCAATATCGGACGTCAGATAACATGGTATGCCGCCGCGTTCTGCGTTGTTACCTGCCTTGTCAACTCCGTCAACTGCGTCTGGATTGCCGTTGCGGGGCAATTTGTGTCGGATTGGGTTTATAACATAGGCACAACGGTGCTGAATGGCGGTATTTCTATGGTTATCTTCTTCTTCGTAAATAAGATTGTTTTCAGAAGCCCAAAGGCTGAGCAGGAAGCGGCAGCTTGACGTAATTTCTCGAAAGAATGTCTGTTAAAGAGGTGTTGGTCAATGTATCTGCTCACAGCGGCAGTACCCTGCTATAACTCGCAGGATTATATGCGCCACGCGGTAGACTCCATGCTTTCCGGCGGCGACAGAGTGGAGATATTGATTATTGACGATGGCTCAACCGACCAAACGGGCAGCATTGCGGATGAGTATGCAAAGGCTTATCCGGGGCGTGTCCGCGCGCTTCATCAGGCAAATGCAGGGCATGGCGGCGCGGTGATGACGGGAATCGCAAACGCCTCTGGGCTGTATTTCAAGGTTCTTGATTCGGATGACTGGGTCGATACGTCTGCGCTAAAGGAGCTGCTTGACGCGCTTGAAAAGCTGTCGGCTTCGGCGCTCCTTCCTGACCTTGCTATCAATAATTATATATATGACAAGGTGGGCGCTCGGCATAAGCACGTTGTCCGCTATGACAATGCTCTGACGGAGCGCAAATTGCTCAGCTGGGCGGATGTCGGGCGCTTTCGCGCGGGACAGTATATCACAATGCACGCCGCCGTATATCGCACCGAGCTTCTGCGCGCCTGCGGTCTGGCTTTGCCGCAGCACACGTTCTATGTGGATAACCTGTATGTTTATGTGCCTCTTATCAAGGTAGAAAATCTTTTTTACATGAATATAGATTTGTATCATTATTACATCGGCAGGGAGGGGCAGTCCGTTCAGGAAACGAATATGCTTCGCCGCATTGACGAGCAGCTTAAGGTAAATCGCCTTATGCTGGAAACGGTAGATTTAAGCCGCGCCGCGGATAAGCGCCAGCGCCGATATATGCGAGCCTATCTCGGCATTATCACAACAATCTCAAGCGTCCTGCTTGAGAAGGCTGGCACGAGAGATAGCCTCGAGAAAAAGAAATGCCTGTGGGAAACGGTGCGGGAAAACGCGCCGGATGATTACATGGCTCTGCGCTGGCAGCCGATGGGCGTAGCCGTCAATTTGCCGGGACGCTTTGGACGCAGGCTTATATTATCTGCGTATAGGCTGAGCCGGCGCATCTACGGGTTTAATTAATCGCCTCATACGCTTTTCGCCTATCCTAACCGAGCAAAGGTCTGTGCAGGGGTGTGGAAGTACGTGTTGCTTAAATTTGCTGATGTAAATGAAAGTGCAAAGCAAAAACTCAAATGCCGCGCCGAAATGCTCGGCATTTTATCTATACAAAAGCCCCGCCGAATAACAACTCGGCGGGGCTTTGTGTAAGTAACGGTTATTATTACAGAATAAACTTTCCCTTATAGAGAGGATAGTTATCGGTAAGGCTTACTACCTCACTCTTAACGCTCTCGCAGGCGGCTTCGCCCTCATGCAGAATGCGCGCAATCCAGTCGGCAATAAGCTTCATCTCAGGCTCCTTCATTCCGCGGGTGGTAACGGCGGGAGTGCCCACGCGGATGCCGCTTGTGATGAAGGGGCTGCGCTTTTCGTTGGGAACGGTGTTCTTGTTGACGGTTATGTTTGCAAGCCCAAGCAGACGCTCAAGCTCCTTGCCGGTCATCTCGGTATCGCTGAGGTCAAGCAGCAGAAGGTGGTTGTCCGTTCCGCCGGAAACCATGCGGATTCCGAGGCTATGGAACTCGTTTTCAAGCGCCTTCGCGTTGCTGATAATCTGCTTCTGATACTCGTTGAAGCCCTCGGAGAGCGCTTCCTTGAAGCAGACAGCCTTTGCCGCGATAACGTGCATCAGAGGACCGCCCTGCGTTCCGGGGAAGATTGCCTTATCGATTGCCTTGCCGTATTCCTCTTTGCAAAGAATCATTCCGCCGCGAGGACCGCGGAGGGTCTTATGCGTTGTGGTGGTTACGAAATCGGCATAGGGGACAGGGCTCGGATGAAGTCCCGCCGCGATAAGACCGGCAATATGCGCCATGTCTACCATGAACAGCGCGCCGACCTCCTTGCAGATAGCGGAAAGCCTCTCAAAATCAATGGTGCGGGGATAAGCGGAAGCTCCGGCTACAAGCAGCTTGGGCTTGCACTCAAGCGCAAGGCGGCGAACCTCGTCATAATCAATAACCTCGGTTTCGCCGGATACGCCGTAGGGGACAAAGTTGAAGTACTTGCCGCTGATGTTTACGGGGCTGCCGTGGGTAAGATGCCCGCCGTGCGGGAGGCTCATGCCCATAACGGTATCGCCGGGATTCAGCATTGCAAAGTAAACCGCGGTATTCGCCTGCGCTCCGCTGTGGGGCTGAACGTTGGCATACTCGGCATGAAAAAGCTCCTTGGCGCGTTCGCGGGCAAGGTTTTCCGCAATGTCAACGCACTGGCATCCGCCGTAATAACGCTTCGCCGGATAACCTTCGGCATATTTATTGGTCAAGGGCGAACCCATCGCCGCCATAACGGCTTCACTGACAAAGTTTTCAGATGCAATAAGCTCGATATGAGCCTGCTGACGGGCAGCCTCAAGCTCTATCGCGGAGGCTATCTCGGGATCAACCTTACGTATGCAAGCGATGTCAATCATGTCATGTTCTCCTTGATTCGTAGTATTTTTGTATCAAAATACCGTGTTCACCGGGTAGAGCGCCCCTGTTGCACATAGGCAATGCGCTTACTGCTGCTTCCTTTCGGACCTGACAGGATTCACGCGGCACTATCGCACAGGACCCCACCGCGAATGAACACGGCTTATGTATCATAGCTCAAATCATGTGAAAAAGCAAGTGGCAGGAATGAGATATACAAACGATTTATGTATGTTTTTTGTTTTCGTCCGTCTTTTCGCTTTCCTCAACAGACTCAACCAGCTTTTGCAGAAGCTCCGGCAGCATTGAGAGGATATAGAGTATGTCCTCGCCGTTCTTTGCGCGGTAGCAGATGGCAGGCGGATCCTGCGCAAGCAGCGTAAGCTTGGCTCCGCTGTCCTGTATAGCCTTAATCATATATCCGCCCTCCGGAGCGCAGCCCGGGTCAAAGCGCATAACGAGTATACCCGCGCGGAAGGTAACAAGCGAAACTCCGAGCTTGTTTGAAAGCGAGCGAATCTGCGCTATTGAGAGCAGATTGTCAACCTGCGGCGGAATATCTCCGAAGCGGTCAACAAGCTCGTCCTCCATCTCATCGCGCTCCGCTGTAAAGGATATGAGCGATATGCGCTTGTAGAGATCCATTCTCGCCTTTTCGTCGGGTATGTAGGAGGCGGGAAGATAAGCGTCAGCATGAAGCTCAACCCGCGTTTCAAGGTCGTGCTTCTGCCCAAGCTCGCCGCGCATTTCGCGAATTGCTTCTTCCATAAGCTTGCAGTATAAATCATAGCCGACGGTGGACATATGACCGCTCTGCTCAGCGCCTAAAATGTTTCCCGCGCCCCTTATTTCCAGGTCGCGCATAGCTATTCGGAAGCCCGAGCCGAAGTCCGTGAACTCGCGAATAGCCGTAAGGCGCTTCTGCGCCGTTTCGGAAAGCATTTTGTTCGGACGAATGGTGAAATAGGCATATGCAAGGCGGTTTGACCGCCCTACTCGTCCGCGCAGCTGATAGAGCTGGCTCAGTCCGAATCTCTCCGAATCAAAGACAATCAAAGTGTTGGCGGTGGCTATGTCAAGCCCGCTTTCGATTATGGTTGTGCAGAGCAGAACGTCATACTTCCCGTCATAGAAGTCCATCCTTATGTCTTCACGCGCGTGTTCTCTGAGCTGACCGTGCGCAATTCCGATTCTTGCCTCCGGAATGAGCGCTCTCAGGCGGTCGTAGAACTTCTCTATGCTCTGAACTCTGTTGTAAAGGAAATAGACCTGCCCGCCGCGCCCGATTTCGCGCAGTATCGCGTCCCTTATAACGGCGTCCGAGTATTCCATAACGTAGGTCTGAACGGGGTAGCGCTCCTCGGGAGGCGCTTCAAGCAGGCTCATATCGCGTATTCCTACCATTGACATATGCAGGGTGCGCGGTATAGGCGTTGCGGAAAGCGTAAGCACATCCACGTTCTTTCTCATATCCTTGATGATTTCCTTATGCGCTACGCCGAAGCGCTGCTCCTCGTCTATTATGAGCAGCCCGAGGTCCTTATACTGTATCGACTTGTTCAGAAGCCTGTGCGTTCCGACAAGTATGTCAATCTTGCCTTCCTTGACCTTTGCTATGATTTCCTTCTGCTCCTGAGGCGAGCGGAAACGGGAGAGCATATCACACTCCACCGGGAAGCCCTCGAAGCGCTTTTGAATGGTGCGGTAATGCTGCTGAGCAAGAATGGTGGTCGGTGCCAGAATACAGACCTGCTTTGAGTCCATAACCGCCTTGAACGCAGCCCTTAGTGCAACCTCCGTTTTGCCGTAGCCAACATCGCCGCACAAGAGCCTGTCCATACTCTGCGGCTTTTCCATGTCCGCCTTTATATCGGCTATTGCGTTTTCCTGGTCCTCGGTAGGCTCGTAGGGGAATTGCTCCTCAAACTGCCTCTGCCACGGAGTATCCGGCGAAAACTCAAAGCCGTGGCAATCCTGACGCGCCGCGTAGAGCTTAACAAGGTCAAACGCCATTGCCTTCAGTCCGGCCTTAACCTTGCTCTTCTGGCGCTGCCATTCCGTTCCGCCAAGCTTGTTTATCTTGGGCGCTGCGCTGTCGCCGCCTATGTATTTCTGCACCCTGTCGAGCTGGTCGGTGGGAACGTAGAGCTTATCGCTTCCGCTGTACTGTATAAGCAGATAATCGCGGTAGGTTCCCTCGCTCTGAATGCGCGTAGTTCCCTGATATATGCCTACGCCGTGCAGCTCGTGAACAACATAATCGCCAATTTTAAGCTCGGTAAACGCGGAAATTCGCTCGCCTGCGTTCCTTCTCTGCCTTGATTTGCGATAGCTTCCGCTGAAAATATCCTCATCGGACATGAGCGTAAAGCGCTCATCCTCAAGAATAAAGCCGTGATGGAATGCCAGCGGGAGCAGAGTTACAAAGTCGCCGAGCTCTTCGTCCGCGCTTTCGATTGATTTTACCGAAAGCTTCGCTTCCTCCATAGAGTCCAGGAGGCGTTTAGCTCTTGCGTGACCGCCGGAGAGGATAAGCACCCTTCTGCCCTGCGAAAGGTGATTGCGCATATCGGCAATAAGCGCGTTTATCTGCGAGTGATAGCCCGAAAGCGATTGACCCTTCCATGAGTAAAGGCTGTCGGGGCGTATGGACGAGAGCGAACGCAGAAAATCCGTAGTCAGCACGCGTGGGAGGGGCGATATAACGCCAAGCAGCTCCTCGGCGGAGTACAGGCATTTTGCCTGCTGCGGCAGAGCCTCGGAGCGCTCAAGAGCGTTCTTGAAGGCTTCCTCGTACATCAGTTCTCCGTTGGATATGCGCTCGGAAAACGCCTCCGGCTGGTCTATGCAGACAATCGGCTCATTCATCCAGTCGATAATTGTTTTTGTTTCATTGGAGAGGGTTCTCAGCCATGTCATAAACCCGTCGAATGAGGTTCCGGAGGAAAGCGCCTCCGCTCTGCGGCGCAGGGAGCTCAGCAGCGTAGCTTCTCCGGACAGCTCTCCATTGCCTGCTCCTGTGCTGCTGCCCTCTATAATTTCATCATCGTCTTCATCCTCGGGAAGAGGCGGAAGCTCGGGGAAAAGCTCTGTGGTTTTGCTTTCAAGAGCCTTATCAACCCCAAGATACACAAACAGCTTATCCGATAAATACTTTGCGTCTTCTTCGGAAAAGGCATAGTCCTGCGCGGGAGGGATAACGCATT
>CAZUTB010000121.1:0-6059 GCA_964622905.1 uncultured Oscillospiraceae bacterium
TGCTCCTCAATTCCCTCGTTTATATCCCTGAGCCTGAAAAAATCGGGAATTGAAGCCTTGCCCTTATCAACGTGCAGGGCTACGGTAACGGGATACTCACCGCTTTCCGTCATTGCCTGCTGAAAGGTGCGCTTGAGCGTCCTTTGCAGAACCGCCTTATTATACATCGCGTTGCCCGAGGCGATGCCGACAAGCATAATATTGCCGATAAGCAGCGCGAGCATCATCCAGCGCTTTGCCATCATCTTCCGGAAAACAACCTTTAGCATTGCCGCGCCCCCATCAATGCAGCGTAACGACGTCACCCGCCGTCAAGCCGTCAAGAATCCAAGCGTCCACAGAGTTCCGGAACGCTACCGTTACATACTTTTTCTGCCTTGTGCCGTCCTTGAGAACATAAACGTAGGCCTTGTTCCCGTCGGAGTAAACAGCCTTTGCATTTACGAGCAGCACGTTATTCATGGAAAACAGCGGGTAATACACCGTAATCGACTGCCCGTACTCCGCCTTTTCATCGCTGTCAAGGCGCACATAGGTTTTGCCCGTTTTATCCATGGAGGATAACATATTATCGGCGGCAACGACCGTTCCCGTAAGCGTTTTTGCATTAGCGCCGCTGCCGAGGTTTACGGTGACCTTTGTTCCGTATGACGGAGTTCCCCACCTGCTCGACACGCGGATTAGCAAGTCCGTAGTAACATAAAGCGTCGCAAGCACAGCTCCCGAATAAACCGTATCGCCGTAGGAATAATCACGGGTATTCTTGACAATTCCGTCTGCCGGAGAAACTATTTCGATAAGCGCGCCCTGCGAGCTGAGCGTTTCGTAGTTCTCCTTAAGCGCCTTTATAGAGCGCTCGGCGGTTACTATGTAAAGCTCCGAATTGAGCTTTTGCTTTTCAATACTCAGCCTTGCCTTTTCCTTTTCGGCTTCAGAATTAGCAGATTGCAGCTGAAGGGTCATATCCCGAAGCGCCTGCTCGTTTTGCCCGACAGTGCGCTCGTATTCCTCCTCGGCGCGGAGCAGCTGAAGCCGTGCGCGCTCAGAATCCGCCTTGCTGACCGTTCCGCGAACCACAGCTATGACGTCGCCCTTTTTGACAGCTCCGTCCTTTATCACAGCGAAGCGCTCAAAATAAGAATAAACCTCGCCTTCATAGCGAATGTCAGCCTCCCTGGGATAGGTCAGCTCCGCATTGCCAAGCATAGTAACCTCGGCAAGCCCGTATTCGGCTGTGTCCGTTTCGTACTCAACAGCTGCGCCGGTATAAAGGCTCTCCTCCTCGGCAAGTGACAGAGAGGGAAGCAAAAGCAGAAGCGCCGACAAAAGCGCTAAGGCGCGCTTAATCCTTGACATACACAAGCTCTCCTTCCTCCAGCCCGCCGGTAATCTCGGTAAGCAAATCCGTGCTTATTCCTATTGTAACATTGCGAAGCGACATCGACCCATCCTGTGCAACAACGTAAACGAAGCGAGAGGCGCCCGAGCGGTACACCGCGTTTGACGGAACGATAAGCACATCGCTCTTCCTTTGAGTAATTACGCATACAACAGCGGACATACCGGAGCGGATATCTCCGGGAAGCGAGGAATTATCAAGCACAAAGCGTGAGTAAAGCGCTCCGCCCATCAGCGTCTGAGCTACATACTCCCTATCCTCCATCGGTATATATGTGCATGGATATTCAGCGCCGTCAATTACCGCGTAAACATCGACGACGGCGTCCATCTTTTCTTTTTTCTGGAATTCGCACTGAACGTAAAGCACAGAATCATCGGCAATCCAAATAACATTTTCCTTATCCGAAGCGCTGCTGCCCGAGATTAATGAGTCCATCGCGGCGACAACTCCGTCAACGGGCGCGATTATCTTGGTATTTTCTGTTTTTTCCCTCAGCTCGCTGAGCTTTTCGCCGCGTATGCCCGCCTCGAGCATATAGGTATCATAGCTTTCGTTTGCCTGCGCACGCATAAGCGCGATGTCGTTTTCCTTGAGCGCTCGCTCGGTTTCGCCCGTTATGTCCTTAAGCTCAAGCTCTGCAAGCTCAATATCAATTTCGAGTATTTCCTGCTGATACTTGAAAACCAGCTTGGAATACTCATCCTCTTCAAGCAAATCCTCTATCGCCTCAAGCGTATCGTCAACATCAAGCTCGGCAAGGAGGTCGCCCTGCTTTACCGCCTGCCCCGGGATGACATAGACGTTCCCGACAACTCCGGAGGACGGGAAGGCGAGCGGATAAACCTCCGGAACGACTGTTGCCGAATACGGGAGCATTTTCGTTATTTCGCCGCGAACGACCTCGGTTTTGCTCATCGCCGCATCTGCGGGCGCTATAAGCTCCGGCACATCCTCGGCGATAGCGCCTGAGGAAAGCAAAAGCGCGGCGAGAAAGCAGGCGGCAAGGGTCTTCAGCTTCATCGGTAAATACCTATCCTTATTTCAGAATTATCTGCTCGCCCTCGGCAAGACCGGAAAGCACCTCGGCGCGGAGAGAAGCGACAAGACCGGTTTCAACAGCCTTGTATTTCTTAAGCCCATCCGCTGGGTCGATATAGTAAACTATCTTTTCATCGCCCATATCCACAAGCGCGCGGGTATTGACTATAAGCACATCCTTGCGCGAGTCTATCGTAAGCTCAACATACGCGTGATCGTCATACTCAAGATTATACACAGGCTCGTTAAGCTCAAAATAGACCATCGCCTTCTCGCCGTGAACCTTTTCGGTGAAGCTATTACCCATATCAACATCGTCAACAACCGTTGCATCGTAAACAGGCTCGCCGCTGAGCATTGTCACCTTAACCTGCTGCCCAACCGTAAAATAATCCCAAAGTTCCGTATTCGCGCTGAAAAGCGCGCGGGCGGAATCGACAACGGTGAACATTGTATATTCCTTATTGGTTAATGTGTTTTCGGCGTTTGCTCTTGCGTAGGTAACCGTTCCGTCAAAGGGCGCTCGTATTTCGCCCTGCGCAATCTTATTGTTATTCTCAGCCTTCTCGATTTCTATAAGGGCTTGCTTATCGTAGATTGCGGTGCGCCTGCGCTCATACTCCTCGGCTGTATCGGTAAGCGCCTCCGCCCTCCCGACCGCGTCAGAGGCATACTGAATTTTGACGCGCTCTAAGGCAAGCTTTTCGTATACGTCGATGTATTCAAGCGAAAGCTTCAGCTCGCGCTCCTCGCGCTCAATCTGCGTAAGGCGCTCATAAACAGTTTCAAGCTCAACGCTGGCAAGCAGCTGCCCCTCCGTTACCGAATCCCCCGTTGCGCATAAAACGGAAGCGATTCTTCCTCCGTCCATAGGGAAGGCAAGGTTTTGCGTGCGCACCGAGCCGTACGAGCAGTAAAGGCTCTGCTTCAATTCCAAATCGCCGCGCTCTATGGTTAAAAAGGTATACGGAAGCTCTTCCTCCCTATCTTCCACAGGCGCCTTCTCAAAGGTTTCCTCCTGCGGAAGCAGAGCGCAGCCGCTTAGGGCAAAAATTGCTGTCAGCAGTAAAATGAGCAGGGTAAAACGTTTCATCTCATCTTCCTCAAATCTGCCGTCTATCCGGCAAGCGCGGTATTTCACCGCATAAAACTAAGTATTATTTGTTTATTATACACTAAAATCGCAGAGCGGTAAAGCCGCCGTTCAAAGCCGAAAAATGCCCGAAAGCCTTAAGAATACACGAAATGAAGGCTTTGCAGGGATATATTGTCCATTTCTCAAATATTGCGGAGATTTTACTTACGATTATTGCGCGAAAGGAATAATTGCGCATTATCATTCGTTTAGGTAAGAGGGCAAACAAAAAATGCCGAACCGTCACAGCCGGCGCTTGTTGCGGGAAACCCGATAAAAGGTTATAATCCATCTGTCACAAGCGATTTAAGGAGGATATTCCGATTTATGAGAAAAGCGGCTATTGTCAGAATCACAGCTCTTG
Organism: uncultured Oscillospiraceae bacterium; assembly: GCA_964622905.1. Taxonomy (GTDB): domain Bacteria; phylum Bacillota; class Clostridia; order Christensenellales; family Aristaeellaceae; genus STF2-37. The sequence goes on from CAZUTB010000121.1 coordinate 3,940, forward strand.
CGCTTACGCTTCTGCTGCTTACGTTTTCGCTTCCCGCGTTTTCCGAAAGCGAAGACGCTGATGGGATAACAACGTACAGCGGCGATATAACGGAGGTTGACCTTTCCAAGGAGGATTTTTCGGATAAGGGGCTTAGGGTAAACGAGGCTCTGCCCGAGGAGGTTATAAACATACTCCTGATAGGCATCGACACGCGCGACCAAAGCCTTGACAAGGGGCTTGCGGACGTACTTATGGTGCTTTCGCTCAACACCGTTACGGGCGATATAACCCTCTCCTCCATTCTGCGCGATTCCTATATGAAGTACGCAATGAGCGGAAAATCCGGAAGAATAAACGCGGCGCTCAACGCGGGCGGCTATGACGAGCTGGTGGCGACAATCAACAACACCTATCAGATGAACATTCGCCGCTTTATACTTATTAAGTTCAGCGGAGTTGTGGGTATAGTTGACGCGCTTGGCGGAATTGACCTGAATCTTACAAGCGCGGAATGCAAATCCATCAACAACAGAATCAGCCTGGAGAGCGCCGACTTTAAGCTTATCGGCAAGCCGCTTGAGGTGAGGGACGGGATTCAGCACTGCGAGGGCTTGCAGGCGCTCAACTACGCAAGAATACGCGACCTTGACAATGATTTTATGCGCACCGGCCGCCAGCGGTCGCTGATGAACGCGCTGTTCAACAGGTTCTCCTCCAATCTGGATTTTGACACGGTGCTTGCCGCTCTTGACGTTGTAAACGCACACATAAAGACAAACCTTTCGCTGAGCGAAATACTGGATATTGTTTCAAAAATGCTCTCAACCGATATGCCGAAAAACGCGGCGCAGCAGGGCTTCGGCTTTGTAAGTCAGCTCACGCTCCCCGTGGACGGCGGCTGGTACTACGAGCAGGTTGACGGGGCGAGCGTTATTCAGCTCTACACGCAGAAAAACATACTTGAATTCTATTTGAAGGTTTATTGCAGAAGGCTTGAGCTTGCAGATGAAGGCTTTGCGATTTCCTTCCCCTTCTTCTGGGATAAGCAGGAGACGGGCGATGGTGAAATAGCGAAGTATTACTCCGAAAAGCTCGGAAACGGACTGACAATTACGAAGGAAACGCTCGAAAAATCCACAAGCTTTTCAAGCCTGACCGACAGCCTGAATAAGACGATGAAGCGGGTAAACCAGATAACCAAGTACGCCGTTTCCTTCGTTACCTACCGCGACGCGGAGGGGCGGCAATGCTACGCAACGCTGCTTGGCAAGAGCGGCGACACGGTATACCACTTCGTTTTTGACGGCGAGATAACGGACGATTTTGCGCAGAAAACGCAGGCGTTCATCGGCTCGCTGGAGCTGCTGACAAAATAAGCAAAAGCAAATAAGCAAGCAATAGTTTTCCTCAAGCAAAAAGTATTCCCTTCGACGAGATCAAACAGCGTATCGAGTCGAGGGGGAATACTTTTTGACTTTTTATACTTGCTTCAGCACCGCATACGACGGCTTCTCTTCTGCATAAAGATTTGTCGAACCATGGATTCGCTGTTTCAGCTTTCCTACACCGTATTCGCCGCAGTGTGTGCGGTAATCATTGAGGGAAAACCATACATAGCCAACCATATTTGGCAGAGATTTGTAAATCGGGATACGTTCTAAGAGAATTTCGGCACGCCGTTTGTCGCCGCCGGAGAACGCCGGTTCACAAAGACCAAACTCCGTAACCATCGAAGGCATTTCACCGATTTTCTTGTAGGTGCGGCGGATAACCTGCTCCACATCATCACAGGGCTGCCATAAGCCGAGGTATTCATTCCACATAGCGATATCACCATAAAGAGTGGCGTCATCTAAATTTACATGATCATCGCGAGAAATAGTGTTGGAGACATAGTTGACCAAACGTGTGGGGTCCAGAGCCTTAAAATATTGATATATCTGCTTCACATAGTCAATGGTTTCCACAAACGCAGCGCCCAGTTCGTTGCCAACGCCCCAGCAGACGATGGAGGGATGATGAGCATGATAGGTCACCATAGCATCAGCCTGTTTTTTGGCAATCTCTAACTGCAGCGGGGTGGACTTTTTGGGATGACCCCAGTAAGGAATTTCTTCCTGTACCAGTAGGCCGTTTTC
>CAZUTB010000122.1:0-6029 GCA_964622905.1 uncultured Oscillospiraceae bacterium
AGCCTACAAGGGACCGAGCGCCGAGGACGAGCTTAACGGCTCAAAAAACGCTCTCGCGAGGCTTGGCGGAGGCGAGGCAAGGATATACGATTGCACTATTGGCGCGCGCGACTGGCAGCACAAGCTGGTATCTGTAAAAAAAGCGTCCGACACGCCTCGCGCTTATCCGCGAAAAGCCGGCACGCCCTCCAAAGCTCCGCTCTGATTCGCTATTTTTCTCGCATTGTTCCTCTTTTTCCGCCGCCCAAATGCTGTTCTAAGCGCCATACTGCGCACATAGAATGGTTATGAGGGCGGCGGTTTTGCTTGCGTTTCAGGGGGAGGGAGCGGAAGCAGAGCCGTCCGCCTTCGCAAAAAAGACGGCAGCGAGGAGGAGCAGGCTTTGAGCAACGCATACAAGCGCGCATCGGGCATTCAGGTAATGCTCCTGCCGCTTTCCGATATAACCCTCGGGGATTTATACCGCGGGGACTTTATTGCGGCGGGCGAGCAGATGACGGTTATGCGCACCAAGAGCGGCTTTAGCCTTGTGAGCGGCGGCGAAAGGCTCATGAGCCTTATAGCCGAGGGACGGACATTCGCCGAGGCGCTCGTGCTTCCCGAGGAAAAGGAGGAAGCGTGGCAGACAATGCTCGAAAGGCTGCGCTCCAAGCGGCTTCCGTACCTTGACGAAGCGCGGCTGATGAAAAGGCTGGTGAGCGACTACGGCTTCACCGTAAAGGCGCTTGCAATGAGCCTTGGGCGCTCGCAAAGCACAGTCGGGCAAAGGCTGCGGCTCATGCGGTATACCGGCGAGGAGCAGGCGCTCATTGAGCGCGGAGCGCTTCCCGAATGGCAGGCGCAGAAGCTGCTTTCCATACCGTCAAGGGAGGCAAGAGCAAAATGCCTCTCCGTGCTTTCTTCGCGCCTTCATACTCCCGCACAGGTCGGCGCGCTCATAAAAAGCACTCTGCTCTCCCTGAGCCTTCCGATACCCGCCTGCACGGGACTCCAGCGCTATATCATAAGGGACGCGCGGCTCTACGTTAACGCACTTCGCTCGATAGCCGCCGAAATGCAGGAGGCGGGGCTGCCGGTTTCGTTCCTCACGTCGGTTTTTGAAAGCACCTGCGAGGTGAGAATCACAATGCCGCGCCTGAATATGAAGGTTCAAACGCAGTAAGCGGCGGCGCTTTTACTGTTTAACAAAACAAAAAAGTATGTTATAATGACGCATAGTCGGCTATGCGCCATTTGTTTATATTAGGGAGAGTGATACCGATGTCTGAAACGAGCTACAACGGTCAAACCGTTGAGAAAAGCGCGTCCTTCGCCTGTGAAAGCTGCGGAGCAATGGCGCTTTACGACCCCGAGTCGGGCAAGCTGAAATGCCCGTACTGCGGCCATATGACGGATATTGATACCGTAGTCGGCAAGCAGAAGGAATACGCGCTTGACGACGCGCCTACCGCAAAGCAGAAGGACTGGGGAACTACGATGCGCGTTGTTCACTGCGAAAGCTGCGGCGCGCAGACCGTGCTTGAAAAGAACCAGTCCGCAACCGTTTGCGCCTTCTGCGGCTCGACCCATGTGCTTGACGACCAGGCAGGCGAGGCGGGCATCGCGCCGGAAAGCCTTATCCCCTTCCATGTAGCCGAAAATGTTGCTCTCCCCTCCTTTCGCCGCTGGCTGAAGCGCAAGCCCTTCGCGCCCTCGGGAGCTAAGAAGGCTTCAATGCTCGGGCAGATTACGGGCGTTTATCTCCCTCACTGGACCTATGATTCCGATTGCCACGCAGTCTATACAGGCGAAGCGGGTCACGCGTATTATGTTACCGTAACCAGGCAGGTTCAGCGCGACGGCAAGACCGTTACCGAACACGTTCAGGAGCGCCGCATACGCTGGTCGCCCACGCGCGGAGTTATCAGCAATTACTTTGACGATGTGCTTATTGCAGGCTCCAAGCGGCTTGACGAAGGTCTGCTTTCCCGCGTTCGCCCCTTTGACCTGAGCAAGCTGGCTAAGTATCAGCCGGGCTTTGTAAGCGGCTTTGTAAGCGAGAAGCCGTCCGTAACCGTACAAGAGGGCTGGGCTAAGGCAGAGGATATAATCGAAAGCAAAATGCGCTCCCTTGCACAGGACGATATTATCATGCGCGAGCACGCCGACGAGGCGCGGGTGCATTCCATCTCCTGCGATAACCGCGATGTAAAGTACAAGCTGACCCTGCTCCCGATGTATATTTCCTCCTTTGGCTATAAGAAAAAGACCTACCATGTTCTGGTAAACGGTCAGACGGGCAAGGTCGGCGGGCAGGCGCCTGTCAGCCCGATTCGCGTCTGCATAGCCATAGCTCTGGGAATTGCGCTCATCGCTCTGCTCTACTGGCTCTATACCACCTATTTCGGCGGCGACGTCGGCGATGTAGTTTCAAGCGCAGTAAGCTACTGGGATTATTGACGGTACGAGAGCTAACATACGATACGGAACGCGGGCGGATATTGAATCCGTCCGCATTCATTTATAGCTTGTTGGTGCGATAGTCGGGCGGGCAGATATGGAATCTGCCCCTACGGTGATGATAGGTATTTAGGGTTAATGAAGCACCCTAATCGGTGCGTTTTCAGAGTACATAAGCTCCGTTATCAAGGATTAACATTAACTATCTGCCAGTCAATCGGCGCCATATTATTTGCCTTAATTATCTCATTTGCCTTAGAAAAATGCCTGCACCCGAAAAAGCCGTTATACGCAGAGAGCGGGCTTGGATGCGCCGCGGTAAGCACCGTATGCTGCTTTCCGGTTATGAACGCCTGCTTATGCCGCGCGCTCGCTCCCCAAAGCAGGAAAACAACAGGCTTTTCGCGCTCGTTAAGCTTCTTTATTACCTCGTCGGTGAAGGTTTCCCAGCCGCAGGTCTTATGGGAATTAGCCTGTCCCCTTCTGACGGTAAGCACGTTGTTGAGAAGCAGCACGCCCTGCTCAGCCCATTTTTTAAGGCAGCCGTTGTTCGGAATATACAGCCCCAAATCCTCGTGCAATTCCTTAAAGATGTTTTGCAGCGAGGGCGGGGTGGGAATCCCGACGGGCACGGAGAAGGACAGCCCGTGCGCCTGACCCTGCTCATGGTAAGGGTCCTGACCGATTATGACAACCTTGATATCGTCATATGCGGCGTAGCGGAGGCTGTTGAAAATATCGTGCATATCCGGATAAACCTGATAATGCGCGTACTCCTCCTTGAGAAATGCGCGAATTTTCAGATAATAATCCTTCTTGAATTCGTCCGCGAGAATCTCGTCCCAGCGGTTGCCGATATGCACCATGCTTACTTCTTCTCCTTGCCGCTCTCGCGCTTGTCCTTTTTATCCTTCTTCTCGGCTTTCTCAGCCTTATCCTCGGCGGGAAGCGCTTCCTTAGCCATTGGCGCGGTGTTGAGAATATCCTGAATAATAAAGCGCGGACGCGCCTTGGATTCACTGTAAACCTTGCCGACATATTCGCCTATAAGCCCTATGGAGATGAGCTGTATTCCGCCGAGCAGCCAGAGCGAGCCCATGAGGGACGACCAGCCGGTTGTGGTATTGCCCGTGAAATGCTGAATCAAAACGATTATGAGCATGATAATGCTTATCAGGAACACGATTATTCCGGTGTGAAGCACAAGCTTTATCGGCTTTACCGAAAAGGAGCTTATCCCGTCAAAGGCAAAGGACAGCATCTTCTTGAAAGGATACTTGCTCTCCCCCGCGAAGCGCTCGGCGCGCTCATACTCAACGGTCGTGAAAGGATAGCCTATCTGCGGAACGATTCCGCGCAGGAAGAGATTGACCTCCTTGAACTCCATCAAGCCCTCCAGCGCGCGCTTGCTCATAAGGCGGTAATCCGCATGATTGAAAATGACCTCGGCGCCCATCAGCTTCATAAATTTATAGAACATTTCAGCGGTGAAACGCTTTATGGCGGTGTCGGTTTCGCGCTTTGAGCGGACGCCGTAGACAACATCGTAGCCGTTATGATATTCATCAAGCATTTTATCTATTGCGTTTATATCGTCCTGTAAATCCGCGTCCATTGAAACGGTTACGTCGGCAAACGAAAGCGCGGTCGTAAGCCCTGCCAGAAGCGCGTTCTGATGCCCTCTGTTCCTGGAAAGATTGACGCCGGAGAAAAGGCTGTCGCCCTCGTGCAGCTCGCGGATTATATCCCATGTTTTATCCTTAGAGCCGTCGTTGACAAAGAGAACGCGGCTGTCTGCGCTTATCTTGCCCTCGCCGATAAGCGCGGTCATCTTCTCCTTCATACGCTTCGCGGTTTCGGGAAGCACCGCTTCCTCCTTATAGCAGGGAATAACTACATACAATATCTCGTTCATGCTTAACCTCCGCAATGAGAATAACTACTGACAGTATAGAAGCACAAGGGGCAAAAGTCAAATCGGGAGAGAAAGCTACGGGTTTTCAGCTTGGCTAGAAATGTCCTATTGCTAGGAAGCAAGGGCGGCGGTGGCAGGAGCGTACTCGGCGGTACGTGACTGCCTCAGACGTCCCGAAGGTGACACCGCAAGAGGGCGTTTATAGCCGAGCTGCCATAATGGTTGATATAACAGAATATATTTGCTATAATTCGATTGACTTCAAAAGAGCGATTGAGCCGGAGGGAAGATGATGTACGAGCAGCCGTTGGTTTCCGTTATCGTACCGGTTTACAATCGGGAGAAGCTGCTGCAGCGCTGCATTGACAGCATTCTTAAGCAGGACTATGAGAAGCTTGAGCTGATTGCCGTTGACGACGGAAGCACCGACGGCAGCTTTGCTTTGCTCTCCCGCGCTGCCGCTGCCGAAAGCCGGATTTCCGTGCTTCACCAAAAGAACAAAGGCGTTGCCCGCGCCCGCAACGCGGGGCTTCGCGCGGCGGCAGGCAAGTATATTATGTTCGTTGACTGCGATGATACTCTCGCTGAGGGCGCGGTGAGCGAATTTTTACACCTGATGGAGAGAACGAACGCCGACATCGCGATTGCTCCGTTTTACATGGTAACTCCCGTCAACCGCTCGGTAAGGGATATAGGCAAGTTTGAAGGCGCAGCTCCGATGAATTCGATTCTCAGCGATATATGCAAGAACTCGAACAGCTTTTATTACGGCGTTGTATGGAACAAATGCTTTCGCCGCGACAGGATAAAAGAGCATCACATTGTTTTTGACCCGACGCTTGACTGGGGCGAGGATTTTGCGTTTGTTATGCGCTACCTATCGCATTCGGAAACCGTTGCGCTTACGCACACTCCGGTATACGAGTACATTCGCCATCCTGACGGGCTTGCAATGCGCTCGCTCAAAACCTCGATTATCCATCCCGCACATAACATCAGAATGAAGCTTAGGCTGTATGAATATTACACCGGTATGTTCCGCGCGCGAGGACAGTATGACCGCTACGCCGCCGAGCTTTGGAAATATATGTTCAGAGTCGGAATCTATAACTGACGGAGGAATATAAAGTGGGATTCGTTGAGCTGCTTCTTATCGGGGTTGGGCTTTCTATGGACGCGTTCGCCGTTGCCGTGTGCAAGGGGCTGAACATGAAGAAGATAAATTATAAGCACGCGACGATAATCGCCCTGTTTTTCGGCGGCTTTCAGGCGCTTATGCCGCTTGCAGGCTGGCTTCTCGGAAAGCAGTTCGAGCGCTACATCACCACCTATGACCATTGGATAGCCTTTGTGCTGCTGCTTTTCATCGGCGGAAAGATGATTTACGAGGCGCTGAAGGGCGGCGAGGAAAGCGAAAGCTGCGAGGATAAGCTGGACTTGAAGGAGCTTACCGTTAGGGCAGTGGCAACCTCCATCGACGCGCTCGCCGTCGGTATCACGTTCGCGTTCCTCAAGGTAAATATCTACGGCGCTATAACCATCATCGGGCTTACGACCTTCGTTCTTTCCTTCCTCGGCGTGATAGTCGGCAACCGCTTCGGCGCGAAATATCAGAAGAAGGCGGAGCTTGCGGGCGGAATTATCCTTGTGCTGATAGGCCTAAAGATACTGCTTG
>CAZUTB010000123.1:0-6028 GCA_964622905.1 uncultured Oscillospiraceae bacterium
TGATAGATAACTCTGTCGAGTCTGTTGCTTTATAAAACTCTACAAACTGAGCAAAACAGGAAAAACAGCAAAAGCAGACAAATATAATATAAAAATGGTATTGCAAAGGATAAAAAAGGTGCTATAATGAAAATATGGAAATGGTGATGAAAATATGGAAGAGGATGATACCAATGTTTACGTAAGCATTCTGGAGGTTTTCGATACTATCTCAACAAAAGGTAATCAGAAGGAGGAATATCATATGAAAAAGATAGTGGCTTTACTGTGCGCGGTGCTGCTTGTAGTAGCGGCTGTCCCTGCAATGGCGGCTACTGCTGAAAGCTATTTTGTTTTTTCGGATAAAGTAAATACTAAATCTTCTGATGTTAAATCGAAGAATGATACCGAACAGTATTGGTATATTACTTTGCGAAGTGGAACGTATTATTTCAATGGAACTTATCATAGTGTCAATATCTCTTCTACCAATATTTTCGGTGGCAGACCAAGAGACAACGGCTCAGATACTGCGCTTTCTACTTACCGTATTTGGAAATCGTCTTTCAATACCTCGAAGAAGTATACTTACTATGATTATAGAGTAGCCGGAGACGATGGAGCAGCATACTTCAAGGCGAAGAAGGACTCTGCAAGTACTAGTACAAGTAATTTGTATGTCTATCTTCGCTTCACTCCGTAATCCTGTAAGGGAAGCATAGAGTTAACTTTCAAAGACTATGGAGGCGTTTATGAAGCTTAAAGCATTGTTATCTACTTCTCTTGCTGCGCTCATAACGCTTTCCATCCTCCCTTGTGCCTTTGGCGCGGGGGAGGATGTGAAGGTGTATTCGGAGCTGAAGGATGAATACTCTGCATACTCTCTTGAGGTTTTTATTCCGAACGACGAAAAAATAAGCGAGATTCTCGGCGCGTCGCTTGATCAAATAATTACAAGAGATATCTTTGATTCAAATAACGAGTTGAGTACAACTATTTATTCAATAAAGGGAAAAGAACTATATGTAAGCAAAGATAGCGCAAGTATATGGTACACCAATGAATCCCAAGACAAGTATGCCTCGCTTATAGATACCTTCGATGTGTTTAACATGACTCTTGATAGTAGTAGAAGCGATTTCGATAATTACTTGAAGAAGTTTCATCCCGATGAGTATGAGAAATATCTGGAGCTTATGTTTGAAGATCCCGAAACACAGGCGGCGCTTTCCGAGGATGTAGGAGAATACACGGCAGAGCAGGCGTATAATGACGCGCTTGAGTTTATCGCCGGTCTGTATCCCGATTACTATACGCCGTATTTATCACGAATGTTCTCGTTTTCAACAGATAGAGTGAATGAAATGCTGAGTAATCCGGACGATTCCTCGGATTACGCTCAGTTCACCGGCTCGGGAAAGCGCAAGAAGTTCGATGAGAGCGTTGGCGGCTCTTATGTAATGTTTTTCAACTTTACTCTGCCGCAGGGCTATCTATATGGGAGCTTTATGCCAAAGGTTAAAACGAGAATTGGCGGTATGAACTTATACGGCAATGAAAACATATACGCGAGTTTAATCGCAGCAGACGGGAAGATTATTGAATGCTGGGTTAATGATGTATATGAGCTAAATGCTACTGAAACCGCCGCACCCGTCGTGGACGCGGAAACCGCGCTTGCGTATTATTACGCTGTGTTTGGCACAGACGAATATGAGGTTGTTTATCTTAAACCCGTTACAATGATGATGCGTACAGCACAAAACGGAGGGTATCGTAATTATGTGCTTAAGCCTTATTGGATGATTGCTTTGCGGCTAACACACTCCGATTATCCAAGTGATTTGTCTACTGCTTTCATCAATATTCTAAAGCCTGAGTTTATCAATCAAGGATGGAATTAGCGTTGTAAAACCTGGCAAACTGTATGCATAATTCGCTTTGCTCCGTAAGACAAAAATGCATACGGACGGTAAAGAAAATAATGGAGGTATTTATCACAAATGATGGTTTCCCCTGTTTTCATTGAGGTTTTGAAGCCGGAGATATTAAAGAAAATGGGCTATTGATTATACATTGGAAGTGATGAAAATTGCGTGTTTTTACGAGGGATATGAAGCGAGGGCTTAAAATTCTTCCGTTTGCCGCGCTGCTCGTGTTTCTGTTAATGACAGTTGATAACACGGTTGATTACATATGGCTTATCAGGGGACAAGATGTCGGCTCATATTTTTACTATCTGTTCTATTGCCTTTCGTGGGGCGGGCTGTTCACAATGTATGTAAGCAGAATGTGCTGTGTGCTGAGCGGCGGCTTCGCCTTCTGCGATGATTGCAGCGGCGGAGCGCTAAGGTATGCCGCGGAAAGATGCGGCGTAAAAAGTTATTCAAGGCAGCGCTTTTTCAGCTCCGTTCTGCTTGGCGGTCTGACCTTAGTTTGCGGTTATCTTTTGCTGATGCTGTTCTGCGTCGCTTTCGGGAGACCAATTATTCAGGAATATGAGATTGAAATGATTGGAGAGGGAGCGAAAACTGCGGAGGATATGCCTTGGACATATTCCGCCTCGCTCGTGTTCGGAAATGGGCTTGAGTATTTTTTCGGCTCGCTATTTATGGGCTTCTGTTCGGGCGCTGTATGCTCCGCCGGAGCGATGGCGCTATCCGCCTATCTCCCCTCCCGCGCCGCGGTTTTCACCGCGCCCTTTGTAATTTCTGTCGGCAGGATTTACCTCGGCAAATTTATTTTACCTTCTGACAGCGCAAGACCTGCGATGTGGGAGTATTTGGACTCAAAGGCATTCAACAGCGACCTATATACAACCCTGCTTGAGGCGGCGTTTGTTGTGCTTGTGTGCGCCGTCTGCTATTTGATTTTTGCCAAGGGTGTGAAACGGAGGCTTAACAATGGCTATACTGCGTAGCTCGCTTTCAACGGCGAGAATACTCATAATTAAGAAGCTCCGAAGCCCACGGGCTATAATCTGCGCTGCGCTTCTAGTCTGCCTCTATATTGTCGCAAACGATTCGTTTTTTCAATATCATGCTCAAAAAGGAATGAAGCTTACCCCGTTTTCGTATGTCGCAATTGCGAACGCAAGCTTTAACCAAATGCTGTTCATGATTATCTGGTGCTTCTTTGTCTGCGATATTCCATCCCCGAGCGCCTCTGTGCGCTATATGCTTCCGCGCTGCGGGCATTTGGGCTGGTTCTTCGGTAATCTCATCAGCGTTGCCGTGCTTTCGGCAATCTTTGTGCTGTTTCAGGCGCTGATTTCCGCGCTGATAATGCTGCCTATAACCAGCTTTAACACGGAATGGGGCTTTGGCTGGCTGAGAATTTCTATGGGGATTGGAATGGATAGCATATCCGCTCAGCTGGGCTTTTCTTCCGCAATGGTAAGCTCGATGACTGCTATAGCGGCGCTTGCGCAAACGCTTCTGCTTCAATGGCTTTGCGGTATTTACATCGCGCTTATTGTTTACTTCGGCAATGCGCTCATCTGCCGCCCGATAGGCGCGCTTATCGCCGCCGCAATAACCGTTATGGATATTACTGTGTTTAACGAATTGCCGAATGCTTATTATGCGCTTTCACCGCTCAGCCTTACCTCGCTTACCGCGCGGGCAGGTGAAGCGGCAAAGATAAACCCAAACGCCGCGCTTGCGGTTTCTTTTGCGATAATGCTTGCGGCTTCGCTGCTGATGACGTTTGTTCATTCGCGCTGGCTCAGCGTTAAGCCGGAAGGGGAGGAGCTATAATGGAAACGGGAATAATTGTTAAGGATTTGTATAAAAGCTACGGAAAAACAGAGGTTCTGCATGGGGTTTCCATGGAAGCGCCCAAGGGGGAAATAACCGGAATTGTCGGGCGCAACGGCAGCGGCAAATCCGTTTTGATGCAGTGCATACTCGGAATGACGCCGATAACGAAGGGCAGCATTGAAATCTTCGGCAAGCGCCTTGGGCTGAACACCTTTGCGCCGGATACGGGCTTTCTGATTAACGGGCCCGGGTTTGTCGGCTCCGATAGCGGGCTGAGCAATTTGCGTTATTTTGCCTCAATACGCGGCAAGGCTAACAAGGAGAGCGTCTGCGAGGCTATGCGGCTCGTGGGGCTTGACCCCGATAACCGCGCCGCCGTCCGCAAGTATTCAACCGGAATGCGCCAGCGCCTCGGAATCGCGCAGGCAATAATGGAAGACCCGTCCATACTTATATTGGACGAGCCGTTCAACGGGCTTGACGAGGGCGGGGTCAGCGACATCCGCGCCCTGCTTATAGACCTTCGGGAGAAGGGCAAAACCATTCTGCTCTCAAGCCATTACGCCGAGGATATTCAGCTTTTGTGCCAAAATGTTTACAGAATCAGCGCGGGAGTCATGACGCGGGATGAGAAAATTGAAACCGTCAGTACACCTGCATCGACTGCGCAAGAAGCTTGAAATCGCTCTGGGACATTCCCGCGCCGTAGCATATGTAAAGACAGCTATCTGTTGCCGTGTATATGCGCAGACGCAGGTTTCCATCCCGCATAAAAACGCCCTTTGCGCCTGCCAGGTACGCGCCCTTATCCGATATGAGGGTGTAATCGCTGCCCGATACCAGCGAGTAATCGTCCTTCGGCGCAACGGTTACAAGCGTCAGCGTCGCGCCCGTTTCGCCGGCGTATTTAAGCTCGACGATTCCGCCCTTTTCGGTGCGGCGGCAGCTTCCGGATATGAAGGAATAGCCCTGCCCTTCGTTCAGAATAAGCACGGGCTGGTCAAAAAACTCGTCCCGCCCCGCAAGCTCCGAGAACGCCGCAAGGTCCTTTTCCTGCTTTACGGGATTGCCGCCGCTCTTTTCGTTCGCCTCCGGCTCGCCCATTATAACAGCTATATACAGCCCGAACGCGCAGAGCAGCACAAGCATTGCCAGCGCCGCCGTTTTGACGCCGCGGCTCATTTGCTTGCTGCTTTGCTTTTTCGTTTTATCGGTCATTTTCCGTTCCTTCCCGCCGCGCAGAGTTTAAATTCCTCGCGGCTATGCTATTTTATCATATCGCGCCGTAAAATGCTAACGGGCGGCGTTACGCGGCGATTTGTCGCAAATTGTCGTTTATTTCTCTTTTTGCTTGACCTGCCGCCGCTTTTTTTCTATACTGTACGGGGTGAATTTATCACCGAATGCCGCAGAGCATATGCGGCTTATGAAGGAGCTGTTGATTATGTTTGGTCGCCGCTATGACGGACGGCGCGTTGCCGATATGGACCCTATCGTTCGCTTTACGCCTTATCTCATGCCAATGCGCTGCGATTCGCAGGTGTTCCTTGAGCAGCAGGTGGATTATGAGCCGCTCGCCCGCTACATCGCTAAGCAGAACCTGCGCGGGAATAAGATAACCTTCATGCATATAATCATCGCGGTTTATGTAAGGGCTGTCGGGCAGTTTCCGGAGCTGAACCGCTTCATCGTCAACAAGCAGGTTTTTGACCGCAATTATTGCTCCGTATCCTTCAGTGTGCTTCAGCAGGGCAAGAACGATACCGTTACCGAGAACACCGCTAAGGTTAAATTTGACCCGAGCGATACGCTTTTTGACATCGCAATGCGCGTTGAAACCGCCATTCAGGAGGCGCGCGCGGTCGACGAGGACAACAGCACAATGCACGTCGCCAAGACCCTTCTCGGAATCCCGGGGCTTACCACCTTTGCGGTAAGAATCCTCATGACTCTTGATAAATACGGGCTTATGCCTAAGAGCGTTATCGAGGCAAGCCCCTTCCATACGAGCCTTTTCTTCGTGAATATGGCTTCAATCGGTATGCACCGCGTATACCACCATATCTATAATTTCGGAACAACCAGCCAGTTCTTCTCGCTGGGCAGCGTTGAGCGCGCCGTTCAGATGGACGGAACGGGCAAGGCGAGCCGCCGCCGCTATCTGCCGATAGGCATCACAGCGGATGAGCGCATCTGCACCGGCGAAATGTACGCCCGCTGCTTCTCGCTCATGCTTTCGCTCCTGCATCATCCCGAGCAGCTTGAAACTCCGCCGGAGAGCGTAAAAT
>CAZUTB010000124.1:0-5976 GCA_964622905.1 uncultured Oscillospiraceae bacterium
GGGCGTCGATGGCGCTCCCACCCGCCTGGCTGCCGCGCAGGACCTGAAGCGCCGTCTGGAGCTTCATAACCGCAGCGCCGGTGCTTCCGATACGGAGCGTGGTATAGGTTGCGGTTCCGCCGGTTTCCTGATCCTTGAGGTACTGCTCCTTCTCGGCAACGGTCATAATCTTGAGCATATCGCCGCGGATGTAGCCGAGCTGATTTGCGACCTCAACGTTATACCATGTATACGAGCCGACAACGGAGCTGGAGTTAATCTTTACAACAGTGCCGGAAACCGCAAGCACGGTTACGGTTGCCGCAGAGGTCGAGGCGGTCTTGCGCAGGCGGATATTGGTTCCGTTGGTCCGCGCGTAATCGCTCTCCTGCTTGGTCGGGTCGGTGGAGGTGGGAGTCGGGGTGGGAGCGGGAGTCGGGGTCGGGTGCTTCTTCATGTATTCCTCGTACTCAGCCTCGGTAATCTCCTTGGCATATGTGCCGAGAACCCAGCCGACATCGCTTCCGTAGAGAACCTTATACCAGAGCTTGCCGCTCACGGTGGTTTCCGCGGTGACTATCATAGCCGTTCCGGTGGGCAGCCACTTGACAACTATCTGAGAGGAGGTTGAAGCGGACGCGCGGATATTTACATTCTTGCCGGTAAGCGCGATATACGCGGATACCTCAACGGTGGGAATAGGCGTGGTGGTATTCGTAACGGCGATTACCTTGCACAGCGAGCCGCTGATGTAGCCGACGGTTCCGTCAACATTTACCTTGTACCATGACGTTCCGTTGTTTACGATAGGCTCGGCGAGATAATCATAGGTTGCGCCCTTCTTAAGCCCCGTCTTGAGAATCTTTGAGTTGAGCGAATAGGAGGCGCGGAGGTTGACGGCGGTAGCGGTAAGCATAACCTTGCCCAGAGCGCCGGGAATAGAGGTGGGGGTGACAGTCGGGCTTGAGCCGCTGTACTTGAGCATATCTCCGCGGATATAGCCCGTAGTGCTTATGCCGATACGCACATGATACCAGGTGTAGTCGGAGTTATTGACGGGCTTTGCGATAACCTCAAAGGACTGCCCCTTCTGCACCTTGCCGACAACCTGCCCCTTCATAGAGGCGGAGGAGCGAACGTTGACGTCGGAGCGGGTAATGGTTACAGAGCCGTAGGAAACAACGCCGGTCGCGGTGGGCTTAGGCGTTGCCGTAACCTTGGGGGTAGCGGTCATTGTAGGTATAACGCTGGGGGCAGGGGTGGGCTTATCATCGCCGATAAGCGTTACGCAGTCGCTGCGCAGATAGCCGTAATTATCCTTGCTCGTCTTAATCTTATACCATATATACTTATCCGTATCCTGAAGCGGAACGCCCATTATCGGAAGCACGGTAGCCTTCTTAACAACCTCGACGACAGAAGCCTTCGTGCTGGGCTGCGTGCGGACATTCGCAACGCTCGCGGTGACCTTGAGGTAGCCAAGAAGCTCAGGCTGCGGAGTTGCGGTTACGCTCGGGTCTACGGTTTGGGTAGCCGAAGGCGTATTCGTTCCGGGAGCGGGAGTATATTTCGAGTCAAAGGGATAGGTAGGGCTGTCAAGCCACTGCTTGACCTCATCCTCGGTCATCTCCGTAAGATACGCAGAGGAAACATAGCCGGTGTAGGTGCGGTTATGGTTTACAGTGCCGGGGCACTCAACCTTAATCCACTTCGTTCCGCCGTAGGTCACTTCCCCAAGTATCTCCATGACCCAGCCGTAATCAACGAACATCCACGCAGCGGATTTGGAATATGTTTTCCTGATGCGGACGTCGTTGGTGCTGGCATAGCCGAGCCTAGGCAGTTCATCCGCCTGCGCGGAAGGAACGGCAAAGGACAGCGAAGTCACAAGCAGAACAACCGCCAGCAGAGTGCCGAGTACCTTATTTAAGCCACGCATTCCCCACTCACCCCATAACGCGATAATTTGTTAACAAACGCAAGTACATAGTATCGCAGATTGCATGACTAATTCTATTACATTTTTGTTACAGTGTCAACGCAGTCTGCAACATTTTATCAACTTTTTTTGAGAATTTTTATGCTGGAGGCGCTGTTTTTCGGCATTTCGGGAAAATAAGCATAAACAGCGCTCAAAAAAGGAGGGAAAGAACTCGGATGGAGCTTACGATTCCGGTCTGCCAAAAACCCTGACGGTTGCTTTGGAGAAGTAAAGAAGGGGCCAGCTCCTTCTTTTGAAATCCGCAGGGGTGGCTCTGCCGCCCCGAGGAGCGGTATCTATACCGCTTCCTTGCAGCATTTCCTGACCGTGAGGCGAAGCCGAACAAGGAAATGCTGAAAAACTCGGCGCAAGCCTGCTTGCGCCGAAGCTTGCAATTTATTGCAAGCTATGCTACGCTCTCTGCGGAAAGGGGAGTTCTTATTAATATGAAACGAATTATCTCACTTTTATTGACCGTGCTGCTTTTGTGCGGCTCCGTTCCCGCCTGTGCCGAAGGGACGAGGACTGTCGCGGCGTCCTTCTATCCTATTTATATACTATTGCTCAACGTGACTGACGGTGCAGGCGGAATAAGCGCAAAATGCCTTGCGAGCGAAAACACCGGCTGCCTGCATGACTATCAGCTGCTTCCCGGCGATTTAATAACGCTTTCCGAAAGCGACGCGCTGTTCATCTGCGGCGCGGGAATGGAAACCTATCTTGACACGGTTGCGAAAAATTTTCCCGAGCTTTCCGTTATAGATACTTCCGAAGGGATAGAGCTTATCGGCGAGGACGCCGAGGACGGGCATGAGCATGAGGACGGCGAAGCGCATGAGGTAAACGCCCACATATGGCTCTCCGTTCCGAACGCGATTATAATGGTGGAAAACATCCGCAAGGCGATGTGCGAAATAGACCCCGACAACGAAGAAAAGTATACCGCGAACGCCGCCGCCTATACCGCGCGGCTTCAGGCGCTTGAGGAATACATGATAAGCACGCTTGCGCCTTTTGCGGGAAGAAAGCTTGTCACCTTTCACGAGGCGTTCCCATACTTTGCCGAGCATTACGGGCTTACGGTATGCGAGGTTGTAAGCATAGAGCATGGCGATTCGATAAGCGCAAAGCGCCTTGCCGAGGTCATTGCCGCCGTAGAGGAAAACGGGCTTCCCCCGCTTTTCACCGAGCCGCAGTATTCGGACGCCGCCGCAAAGACGGTTGCCGCCGAAACGGGCGCGAGGATTTACGAGCTTGACCCGATTGTTACGGGCACGGTATCCCTTACCGCATACGAGGACGGGATGAAGAAGAACGCGGACACGCTTGCCGAGGCGCTCGGGCAAACGAAATAAGCTGCCGTCAGCTGCTCCGGTTTTCCGTTTGTCATAGCGCCAAAGCGCCGAATACAGCCCAAATACAATGGATTGCTTTTGTTCTTTATGCCTGCGCGAGTGGAAATGCGCCGTGTTTTTGCTATAATGCTTACACGGCGCATATTTCTGCGCTAAAGGAAAATACCCACGGGAGGGCAATAATGAATCTTACATCCAAGCTTATCGCGGCGCATCTTCTGACCGGCGAAATGGTTGCGGGCAGCGAAATCTCCATACGAATCGACAGGACTCTTACGCAGGACTCAACCGGTACAATGGCGTACCTGCAATTCGAGGCAATCGGAGTAAAGCGGGTTAAAACCAAGCGCTCAATTGCGTATATTGACCACAACACGCTCCAGACGGGCTTTGAAAACGCCGACGACCACAAGTATATTCAGACGGTGACGAAAAAGCACGGTATATGGTGCTCCAAGCCCGGCAACGGAATCTGCCACCAGGTCAACGTTGAGCGCTTCGGCGTTCCGGGCGACAGCCTGCTCGGAAGCGACAGCCACACCCCAAGCGCGGGCGGTATAGGAATGCTCGCGATAGGCGCGGGCGGGCTTGACGTAGCGGTCACGATGGGCGGCGGTCCCTTCCATCTGCCTATGCCGAAGGTTGTAAACGTAAGGCTTAGCGGAAGGCTGCCGAAGTACGTTGCGGCAAAGGACATAATTCTCGAAATTCTCCGCAGGCTGACCGTAAAGGGCGGCGTCGGCAAGGTTATGGAATACACGGGCGAGGGGCTTAAATACCTCTCCGTTCCCGAGCGCGCAACCATCTGCAACATGGGCGCGGAGCTTGGCGCGACGACCTCCGTATTCCCCAGCGACGAGGTGACGCGCGAGTTCCTTAGGGCGCAGAAGCGCGAGCGCGATTTCACCGCGCTTTCCGCCGACGAGGGCGCGGAATACGACGAAACCATCGACATCGACCTTTCCACTCTCGTTCCGCTTGTCGCAAAGCCGCATATGCCCGATGTTGTGGACACGGTTGAAAACGCGGGCAGGATAAAGGTTGATCAGGTCTGCATAGGCTCCTGCACCAACTCCAGCTATCTGGACATGATGCGCGTTGCCTCGATACTTCGCGGCAAAACCATTGCTGAAAACGTATCGCTGGTTATCGCTCCCGGCAGCAAGCAGGTGCTGCATATGCTCGCCTCAAACGGAGCGCTTGCGGATATGATTGCGGCAGGCGCGAGAATTGAGGAAAGCGCCTGCGGCTTCTGCATCGGAATGGGTCAAAGCCCCTGCACGGGCGCGGTTTCCCTGCGCACCTCCAACCGCAATTTCTACGCGCGCAGCGGAACCAAGAGCGCGGGAATTTACCTTGTGAGCTGCGAAACAGCCGCCGCCTCCGCTATTTCCGGAGTGCTTACCGACCCGAGAACGCTCTCCTGCGATATGGACGTTGCGATGCCGAAGTATTTTGACGTTGACGACAGCCTTGTGATAAAGCCCGCGGGCGAGGGCGCGGAGGACGAAATTGAGGTAGTCCGCGGTCCCAACATCAAGCCCTTCCCCGCCGCAAAGCCGCTTGCAAAGGAGCTTGACGGAGAAACGCTCATAAAGATGGAGGACAACATCACCACCGACCACATTATGCCCTCCAACGCAAAGCTCCTGCCGTACAGGAGCAATATCCCCTACCTTGCAGACTTCTGCCTCAACCCCGTTGACGAAAGCTTTGCTAAGCGCGCAAAGGAGAAGAACGGCGGCTTTATCGTCGCGGGTCAAAACTACGGTCAAGGCTCAAGCCGCGAGCACGCCGCGCTTGCTCCGCTCTACCTCGGAATCAAGGCGGTTATAGCAAAGAGCTTTGCGCGAATCCATATGGCGAACCTTATCAACAACGGAATCCTCCCGCTTACCTTCAAGAATCCCGAGGATTACGATTTAGTTTCGCAGGGCGACAGCCTCAAGATGGAAAACGCGCAGGAGCAGATAAGCGGCGCAAGCGATGAAATGACCATCCTTGACGTGACGGCAGGGCGCGCAATTCCCGTTATCCTAACGCTTTCCGAGCGCCAGAAGAAAATCCTCCTCGCAGGCGGACTGCTCAATTTCACCCGCGAAGAGAATCAATGATAAGAATAGAAAAATCAAAGAGAAGGCTTATCTATATAAGCGGCACGGAGCGCAGGGAAATGACCTGCGCTCTCGGTGCGCTTCCGGAGGAGCCGAAAACGCGCGAGGGCGACGGAAGAACTCCGGAGGGCGATTACTTCATCTGCCTTAAAAAGCGCGGCAAATACGGCTATTCACTCGGCATATCCTATCCTAGCTCGCTGGACGCCGCCTACGGCTTTCTGCGCGGCGATATTGACATAAGCACCTACCGCGCAATCGTCAGCTTCATCCGCGCAGGGCACAGACCTCCTTGGGGAACAGCGCTCGGCGGAGAGATTTACATTCACGGCGGCGGAACGGAAACGGACTGGACAAAGGGCTGCATTGCCCTAGCTGATTCGGACGCGGAGTGGCTTTTTGAGCGCGCCATTGAGGGCGAAAGAGTGACGATAATACCGTAAGACGCTCCGCTGCGCTACGCTTTCGGAGCAAGTGCGCTTCGCTTGCTTGCTCCGGTTTGCATCATTTCCTTGCTCGGCTGCGCCTCGCGGGCAGGAAATGATAT
>CAZUTB010000125.1:0-5944 GCA_964622905.1 uncultured Oscillospiraceae bacterium
ATGCCTCGAGATAGGAGACGATCCGGTTGCCACCGCAGAGGCGGAAAAAGCCCTTACCGAAAAGCTGACGGAGATATCACCAAGCATCGCCTTGGAGTTCAGAGCGCCGACAGAGGAGGAAGACCCACCGACGCAGATGGAGAATAAAGGTATATTCAGACCTTTTGAAACCATTGTTGAGAACTACTCTCTGCCGAGCTATAAGGGGATTGACCCCGTAGTTGTAATGGCTCCGTTCTTCGCCTGCTTCTTTGGAATGATGGTTTCCGATGCGGGCTACGGACTGATAATGGCAATCCTAATTCCGCTTATCCTCAAATTCACCCATGTGAAGGGCGCAATGCGCAAGATAATGGGCGTTGTTGCAATAGGCGGAGTTGCCACGGTCATCTGGGGAACTTTGTTCGATACATGGTTCGGAATGAGCAATATAACCCCCGCTTCGATTAAGCTCCTGAACCCGATGGAAGACCCTCTTAACATGATGATTCTTTGCATAGCACTTGGCGTGCTTCACCTGTTCACGGGCCTTGGAGTCGCCGCCTACATGAACATCAAGCGCGGTCATCCATGGGACGCGGTTTGCGATCAGCTATTCTGGATTTTCTTCATCGGCGGCGTTCCGGTGCTTCTGATAGGGCAGCAGACTTTGGGCATGGCGCTTATCCTTATCGGAGTCGGCGGAATTCTGATAACCGGCGGAAG
The DNA here is from genome assembly GCA_964622905.1 of uncultured Oscillospiraceae bacterium. Lineage (GTDB taxonomy): Bacteria > Bacillota > Clostridia > Christensenellales > Aristaeellaceae > STF2-37. The sequence continues at coordinate 706 of CAZUTB010000125.1, forward strand.
AAAGAAGAAGAACCTTATCGGAAAGCTTACGGGCGGTTTAAGCTCGCTTTACGGTGTAACAAGCTGGCTGAGCGATATTCTGAGCTATTCGCGCTTGTTCGGTATGGGTCTTGCAACCGGCGTTATCGGCATGGTTATCAATATGCTTGCCGGAATGCTTCCTTGGCCGATTGCGATTATCGTTTTAATCGGCGCTCACACCTTTAACCTGGGAATAAACGCTCTTGGAGCGTATGTTCATTCCTGCCGTCTTCAGTACATTGAATTCTTCACAAAATTCTATGAGGCTGATGGCAAGCCCTTTGTTCCGCTCAGTGCGGATAATAAGTATGTCGATATTAAGGATAACCAATAAATTCTTGAGGAGGAACTTAACATGGAACTTGGTCTGATTCTTGCATTTCTGGGTGCTGCTGTTTCTGTATTCCTGAGCGGTATCGGTTCCGCCAAGGGCGTAAAGGTAGCCGGTGACGCGGCTTCCGGAGTTACCGCCGAAAATCCCGAGCTGTTCGGTAAGGTGCTCGTAATGCAGCTTCTGCCTGCAACGCAGGGTATTTACGGCTTCCTTATCGGCTTCATCGTATTGATTAAGCTGAACATCTTCGGCGCTGTCAATATTCCTACGCTTACTCAGGGTCTTTCCCTGTTCGTAGGCTGCCTGCCTGTCGGCATTGTCTGCCTTGTTTCCGGTATTCTTCAGGGCAAGCTTGCCGCTTCCTGTATCGGAATGGTAGCGCGCCGTCCTGACCAGTCCGGTAAGGGAATTACGATGACCGTTATGGTTGAAACCTACGCCGTTCTTTCCCTGCTCGCTTCCTTCCTTATGGTTTGGTTCGCGATGTGAGGTAAAGCAAAATGAACGTAGACGCCATTGTGGATAAAATACTAGCCGATGCGCGCAAGAGCGCCCAAGATACGCTCAAGGCTGCTGAGGAAAAGGCGAGCGCTATTAAGGAGCGCTCTGCCGAAGCAGTTCGTTTGTCCACTGAAAAGGCTCGCGAGCAAACGGATAATGAAATATCCGAAGCGCGCCGTCTTATGCGTAGAATGGCGGAGCTTGATCTGCGCAAGGAAGAGCTTAAGCAGAAGCGCGTAGTTATAGACGAAGCGTTTGCAAAAGCTTTGCGGCTTATGGATACAATGCCATCCAATGCCGCAAAAGAGTATATGCTTAAGCTTTGTGTGGAATCCGCCAGAGGCTGCGAGAGCGTTATCTCCGATAAAAACAATGATTTGATAAATCAATCGTTTGTTGATATGGCTAACGCTGCGCTTGCCGCCGCAGGAAAGCAGGCAAAGCTTACTCTCGGTGAAAAGCGTGAGGGCATCGGCTGCGGCTTTCTCCTCGGAATGGACGGAATGGAGATAAACTGCACGTTTGCAAGCGTACTCGGCTCCGCTCGTCCCTCGCTTGAGGGCGATGTGGCAAAAGCGCTTTTCGATGATAAAACGAATTGAGGTGTGGCCAAATGGCTGAACAAAGCAGCGCGGCATATGCCATAGGCCGCATCCGCGCCCGCCAAAAGAACCAAATGGACAAGGGACGCTTAGAACGCCTCGTATCGGCAGCAACGACCGATGAAATATCGTCGATACTTCGCGAGATGGATTGGGGAACGTCGTCTGACTTAACCAAGCTTCCCGATTAGTTCCTCAAGGAGCAGACCCTGTTCTTCCGCTCTGTGGTTCCGGACAGCGCAGTTGCCGAGGCTTTTCTGTACGAATACGATATTGCGAATATCAAAATGCTGCTCAAGGCAAGATGCATGGGGCTTACGGAAAATGTTCCGCTTTCCGATTGCGGCTTGATTTCCATACAGACCCTTGAGCATCAGGTAGCGCAGCATCGCTATAACGGGCTTCCCGAGATTCTCGCAGGCGCTCTTGACGAGCTTGAGAAGCGGCTTGCGGTAAGCTCAGACCCGCTTGATATCGACATAACTCTCGATAAAGCATACTACGCTTTGGCATTTGCTTCCCTTTCGAGCAAGTATCCGCTTATTCGCGAGTACTTCTCCTATAAGGTGGATTTTCTGAACGCTATTTCGCTTATACGCGTTCGCGCAATGGGTAAAAACGAATCGCTTTATCTTCGCCTTTTCATCGAAGGCGGCACGATACTAAAGAGCGATATGGTTACCGCTATTGATAATCCCGATAAGCTTCCGAGGCTTTACGCAAGGTTCGGAAGGGGAATATCAGGCGCAATCGAAAGCGCGCAGAGCGGTCAGATTCCCGTTGCCCAGCTGGAAAAGCAAATGGATGATGAAACCTACAAGCTGCTTCTCCCCAGGCGCAATACTGCAACCGAAACCGAAACGGTTGTTGAGTATTATCTTCGCGCCCGCCGCGAGGCATCGGTTGCGCGTATACTCATTGCCGCCGCTCAGAATGGCTTTACGCCGGAAGCGGTAAAGGAAAGGATGCGTGATATGTATGCCTGACCAAAGCAACATGGGCGTGGTCGGGGAGAAGGACGCAGTTCTCGCTTTCCGCTCGATGGGTATGACGGTTCGCCCCGCGCAAAGCGCCGATGAAGCGGCGCAGGCTGTAAGGCAGCTTGCAGCGGACGGCTACGCGGTTATATTCATCACAGAAACCTATGCTGAAAAGATACCCGAAACACTAAGCAAATACATCAATCAGCCTCTGCCTGCGATAATACCGATACCGGGTGCTAACGGAACGACAGGCTACGCTGTCCGGCACCTTAAGGCCAACGTTGAAAAGGCAATAGGCGCGGACATCTTATTTGAAAAGGACGGGGATAACTGATGGCGCAAGGCAAAATCATCAAGGTCGCCGGACCGCTTATAGTCGCTTCCGGAATGCAGGACGCGCGTATGTATGATGTCGTACGCGTCAGCTCCAGGCGTCTGGTTGGCGAAATCATAGAGCTTCGCGGCGATAAAGCGTCGATACAGGTCTATGAGGAAACAAGCGGTCTGATGCCCGGCGAGCCGGTAGAGTCCACCGGCGCTCCTTTGAGCGTCGAATTGGCGCCCGGACTCATCGAGTCTATTTATGACGGAATTCAGCGCCCGCTGACAAAGATAGTCGAGATTGCGGGCGAACGCATTACAAGGGGTATCGAAGTGCCCTCTCTGGACAGAGAAAAGAAATGGGCGTTTGAAAAGCGCGCAATTGCTGGCGATAAGGTCAAGACCGGCGATATTCTCGGCGTTGTCAACGAGAGCGCGGTTGTTGAGCATCGCATAATGGTTCCTGCGGGCGTTTCGGGTACGGTTAAGTCCATACAGGACGGCTCTTATACGATAGAGGAAGTCTTCTGCGTCATCACCGATGACAGCGGAAAGGACATCCCCGTAAAGATGCTCCAGCGCTGGCCTGTTCGCCGCGGAAGACCCTACAAGCAGAAGCTTTCACCTAGCTTCCCGATGGTTACCGGTCAGAGAGTTATTGATACCTTCTTCCCGATAGCTTCGGGCGGCGTCGCGGCCGTTCCCGGTCCTTTCGGCTCTGGCAAAACGGTTGTTCAGCATCAGCTCGCAAAATGGGCTGACGCGGACATCATCGTTTACGTTGGCTGCGGCGAACGCGGAAACGAAATGACGGACGTTCTTCGCGAATTCCCCGAGCTGCACGACCCGCGCACCGGCGAGAGCCTGATGAAGCGCACCGTGCTTATTGCAAATACCTCCGATATGCCTGTTGCCGCCCGCGAAGCGAGCATATATACCGGTAGAACAATAGCAGAATACGTCCGCGATATGGGCTACCGTGTAGCAATAATGGCGGACTCCACGAGCCGCTGGGCAGAGGCGCTCCGTGAAATGTCCGGACGTCTTGAAGAAATGCCCGGTGAGGAAGGCTATCCCGCATATCTTGCGAGCCGTATTGCTGAGTTCTATGAGCGCGCAGGTCTTGTTGATTGCCTTTGCTCCGGTGAGCGCTCCGGCTCAATAAGCGCTATCGGCGCAGTTTCACCTCCGGGCGGCGATATTTCCGAGCCTGTTTCTCAGGCCACCCTGCGCATAGTAAAGGTGTTCTGGGGGCTTTCCGCCTCGCTTGCTTATAAGCGTCATTTTCCGGCTATCGACTGGCTGCAATCTTACAGCCTGTATGTTGATAAGCTGAGCCGCTGGTTTGCTGACCACGTTGCTCCGGACTGGACGGAGATGCGCGCAAGGGCAATGCGTGTTCTTCAGGAGGAAAACGAGCTTAACGAAATCGTGCAGCTCGTAGGTATGGACGCTCTGAGCTGGAAGGATCGCCTGACGATGGAAGTCGCGCGCTCCATCCGCGAGGATTACCTCCATCAGAACGCTTTTGACGATATTGATACCTACACAAGCCTTGAGAAGCAGTATAAGATGCTGCGCCTCATCCTTGCGTATATGGATCAGGGCAACGCGGCGCTTTACGCCGGAGCTGATCTCAGCAGGGTGCTTGAAATGCCCGTAAGAGAAAAAATCGGCAAAGCGAAGTTTATACCCGAAAGCGAAATGAAGCAGTTCGATCAGATAGAGTCAGAGCTCAATAGCGAAACCGCTGCCCTGATTGAAGAAGGAGGTCTTTGATAATGCTTAAGGAATATCGCACTATCAAGGAAGTCGTCGGCCCGCTTATGCTGGTCGAGGGCGTCAGCGGCGTTGCCTATAACGAGCTTGTCGAGATTGAGCAGGCGAACGGCGAGCTTCGACGCGGCAAGGTTCTGGAAATTGAGAGCGACAAGGCGCTGGTGCAGCTCTTTGAAAGCTCGAACGGCTTACAGATTAACACCAGCAAGGCGCGCTTCCTCGGCCATTCCATTGAGCTTTCCGTTGCTCCCGATATGCTGGGGCGCGTATTTGACGGAATGGGCAGACCTAAGGACGGCGGACCCGAACTTATAGCCGAAAAGCGCATGGATATAAACGGCGAGCCTATCAATCCGGCTGCGCGCGATTATCCCAGCGAGTTTATACAGACCGGAATCTCCGCGATAGACGGTCTGAATACGCTGGTTCGCGGTCAGAAGCTGCCTGTTTTCTCCGGAAGCGGACTTCCTCACGCTCAGCTTGCAACGCAGATTGCGCGTCAGGCTAAGGTTCTTGGCAAGGATGAAAAGTTCGCCGTTGTGTTCGGCGCTATCGGTATAACCTTTGAGGAAGCCGACTTCTTCATAAGCGATTTCCGCCGCACCGGAGCAATCGAGCGCGCTGTTCTGTTCATGAACCTTGCGAACGACCCCGCCATCGAGCGTATCGCCACCCCGCGTATGGCGATCACGGCGGCG
>CAZUTB010000126.1:0-5915 GCA_964622905.1 uncultured Oscillospiraceae bacterium
TGCGGCGCTGCCATTAAAAATATTTTTCTAAGCGGCGCTCCCGGCTCGGGCAAAACCACTCTTTTGAGAGCGTTATCTGCTTTTTTCAGCGATAAGCACTCGCTTCATACCGGAATAGCGGACGAGCGGGGTGAGATTGCCGCCTGTGAAAACGGAACGCCTCTGCTTCCTGTCGGCATCAGAGCCGATATTGTTGACAGCCTGAAAAAATCGAAAGCAATGAAATGGCTTCTGCGCTCAATGCAGCCGGATGTGATTCTGACGGATGAGATTGCGTCGCAGGAGGATTCGGACGCAATAACCGATATTGCCCGCTGCGGGGTAGCTGTTGTATGCACCGCTCATGCCGATTCGCTGTCCGATTTTATCGCGCGCCCTACGGTTGGCAGGCTGTGGATACAGGGTATATTTTCATCTGCGATAATTCTATCGGGAAATGAAACGGGCAGGGTAAAGGAAATTGCTCTTCGGGAGGAATGGCCGTGCTGACGCTGCTTCCGCCGTTCGTTTGCCTGCTTTGCTGCTCATGGTACGGCTTCATGCTTTCATCAAGGCTAGAAAGCAGGGCAAAGCTGCTCTCTGAGCATTCGCGGCTTCTTGCCGCAATACGAAAAAACGTAATCGCTGTTGACGGTGAACCGAGGCGTTCCATATCGAATTTCAAGTCGGATTCAAAGCCTATGCAGACCCTTCTTGCAGACTTGCAGGCGAGGCTGTCGAGCTATGGCGGCGAAAGCATGTCCTCGGCATATATTTCCTGTGCTTCGCTGCTTGTTAAGCAAAGACTGCTGACCTACGAGGATACGGAATGCTTTTCAAGAGCCTTAGGCTTTGAGGAAAAGCTGACAAGGGTTTCGTCCGCGGCTGTTATTGACGCGGAAGCGCCAAAACTCAACGAGCTTGCGCTGCTTGCCGAGGAGAAGCGAAGAAGGGATTCCAAGCTTATCAGAAACGGCGGAATGCTCATCGGGCTTATGCTTTTTATTCTTTTGCTTTAGGAGAAAAATCAGATGCAGGTAGATGTGCTGTTTAAGATTGCCGGCGTCGGAATACTTGTAACCGTGCTTCATCAGCTGCTTACGAAATCGGGCCGCGAGGAAATGGCTATGCTGGTTTCGATTGCGGGGCTTGTGCTTGCTCTCTGCCTTGTAATTGAAATGATTGGAGATTTGTTCACCTCTGTCCGCTCTATCTTTCAGCTGTTCTGATGAATGCTTTTCAAATATGCGGCTTCGCGGTCGCGGCGATTATTCTTTGCATAATTACCAAGGAGCATAGCCCGACGTTCTCTCTGCTCGTTTCAATTTCCTGCGGAGTTATGATGCTTATGCTGCTTTTGTCGGAATATTTGGGCATCGCCGAGTGGTTTTCCTCCGTTATGAAATCAGCGGGCGTAAGGGGCGAGTATGTGGCGCTGACGCTGAAGGTAATCGGCAGTGCGTACATAATCGAATTCGCGGCAGAAAGCTGCGAGGAGGCGGGGCTTCCGCTGCTCGCCTCCAAGGTCGTTATGGCGGGCAAGCTATTGCTGATAACGCTTTCAATACCCGTGCTTAGCTCTGTAATCTCGCTTATAACGGAGAAACTTACATGAAACGCCTGACTGCGCTGCTTATGCTTATTCTGCTTCTTCCCTTGCCGGCGCTTGCCGTTTCGGATGATGTGCTTTTCGCGATAATTGATAGCGCGGGGCTTGACGAGGCGAAAAGCTGGAGCGAGGAGCTGATGCCGGAGCGGGATTTCGGCGAAACGCTTATCGGCATTGCAAAGGGCGAGCTGACTATAGACGGAAGCGCAATCCTATCAAAGATTTTCGAGCTTTTGTTCTCGTCGATTTCGGAAAGCGCCGCCGCCCTGCTTTCCGCGCTTGCGCCAATAGTGCTTTACTCCGTCTTGGGCGGAATGGAAACCGGTGGTCGGCTTGGCAGAATGAGAACGCCCGCGCGCCTTACCGTGCTTCTGATAACCTCGCTTATGCTTTCGACAAATATAGCCAATATGCTTAGGCTTTGCGCGGAAACCGTCGGCAAGCTCTCAAGCTGTATGCAGTCAATCTTCCCTGTGCTTTTGACAATCATGAGCGCGGCAGGCTCCGTGAATTCCTCAACGCTACTAAAGCCCGCGCTTGTAGCTGCGTGCGGCACCATGACGGCGATAATAACCCATGTTTCGCTTCCTCTTGCAGGCGGAGCGGCTACGCTTTCGGTAGCCGGAAGCATAAGCCCGCGCTTTTCGCTGTCGCGCCTTTGCGGTCTGCTCAGAAAGGCGGCGGCATGGACGCTTGGAATGGCGATAACCGTTTTCATCGGCGTAACCTCGGTCAGCGGGCTTACCGGCGCTTCGCTGGACGGGGTTATGCTCAGGAGCGCAAAGTACACGATAGCTGAGTTTGTTCCGGTTATCGGCGGTATGCTTTCGGAAACTCTTGATACGATACTCGGCTCCGTTCTGCTGATGAAGAACGCCCTGGGGATAATGGGCATAATACTTCTTTTGCTGATATGCCTAAGACCCATTCTGCAAACTGCGGGCGCTGCTATTCTGTATATGACTGCGGCTGCCTTGCTTGAGCCGATTGCAGATGAAGCGCCGATAAAGATGATTGACGGGTTCGGAAAGGTGCTTTCAATGCTGTTTCTTATGGAGCTTGGGACGCTTTCTATGTTTATCATTCTCCTTGCGCAGCTTATCGCATCGGCGGCGCTCGGGGCGGCGGTATCGTGAGGTGAAGCGGTGGAAAAGCTGTTTACAACGCTGGCTGTTCTCTGTGTCGGCTATTCTCTTGCCGAAATGCTTTTGCCCGAGGGGAAGCTGAGGAACACCGCAAGGCTCATGCTTTCGCTAATCGTATCCTGCATAATGGTTTTCGGCTTTGCAGATATTATCGGTAGCCTGTCCGTAAAGGCGTCAGGCTCCGCAGAACCTGTACTAACCGGGAGTGAAAGCACATATGAAGAAAGGAACGGGAGCGTGCTTGAGGGTCTTAAGGAGCTTATCGGACTGGGCGGTGAGGGGTTTGAAGCTGACAGATAAGCTTGGGCTGCCAAAGGGCGGCGCGATTGCCGCGCTGCTGCTTATACTGTCTCTTTTAGTATCGCTCTTTCTGAAGCTTTCTCCGCAAACAGGCGGAACAAGCGAGATAGCAAAGCTCTTAAGTAAAATAGAGGGCGCGGGACGCGTTGAGGTATACATAAGCGCGGAGGACGGCGGAGCATACGACTTATCCGCGGGGCAAAAGGCTATTGGCGCCGTTGTGGTTGCCGAGGGCGCATATGACATTGCGGTAAGCTTAAAGCTCAGACGGGCGGTTCAGGTGCTTTGCTCGCTTCCTTATGAAGCAGTTGAGATATATTTGATGGGCGGTGATAAAACGCAGTATGAAGACAGCAGGCGATAAGCTGAGGCTTGGAATTCTTTGCGCGCTTATAGTTTTCGCCGCGTATTTCCTTCTTTCTGGCGGAGGAGCAAAAGAGAAAGCCGCGTTTGCTGTAAAGAGCTATCAGGATTACCGCGCGGAGCGAAACGATAATTTCCGCCAAGCGCTTGCGGGGCTTGAAAAAGCATCGGGAGAAAGCGGGCTTTCTCAGGAGTCGCGGGACTTGGCTCTTGCGGAAATGGTGCGAATGTCGCGTGATATGGAGCTTGTATGGTATGCGGAGGGCGTGCTGGAAAGTTTCTCTCTAAAGGGCGCGGCGGCGGTTTCTGACGGCTGTTTAAGCGTATTCATCAAAAAAGACGTACAAAAAAGCGTCGAAACCGCGAAACTTTCGTATTCATTATACGAGGCGACAGGTATTCCTATCGAAAAACAGTCAATCATTTATAGTGAGTTTATTTGAAAAATCATTTTATTTCTATATTTCTTGTGTTATAATAAATCGTGTTTGATAACAAGAGGGTGCTGAACGGATGATACGCACGGGAGAAGTAATTAAAAGTGAAAACAATTCCGTATTGATTAAGTTCAGCCGCCCAACGGCGTGCGGAAAGTGCGGAATGTGTCCGAAAAGCCAGCGGGAATTCACGATAATGCTGAAGGGCGATTATCCGGAGGGCGAGCTTTTGGACGTAAAGCTTACCGATGGGAAGGTTGCTGCCGCAAGCGTGATTTCGTATGTCTTCCCGCTCGCAATGCTTCTTGCCGGTTTAGCCTTGGGCTATCTGCTGTTTCCTCAAAACGAGCTTATCATTGCTCTGTGCGCCTTTCTGATGCTCGCTGTTTCATATCTTGTGCTTTTGCTCACGGAAAAGAAAAGACGCAAAAGCGGCAAATGGAGCGCGGAGATAGTGGGAGTACACGAGGGCGATGCTGTCGATGAATGCCCCGGAGCAGCTCGGGAGTGAACCGCCTCGGGTTAATTCATGTTAGCGCTTGTTTTTTTCCGCGTTAGGTATTGAACATAGGTATTTTTTGTGCTACAATGCGAATGATACAGAATGTCTCGTAATTCATGAAAACAGAATACGAGTCTTAGCTCGGAAAGAATTATTCATGCAAGCGGTTTATACTGCCGCTTATTATGATAATGTGCTATTCTCGTATTACGATTATTGAACTTATTCCGCAAGTACGTTTTGCGCTTATATGCGTTTAGGCGTCCTAACTGTGTGCGGATTGGAATAAAAGAATTCACCACACGAAAGGGGTCATTACGTGGCTATTTCAAAGAAAATCAGAATCATTCCGCTGGGCGGAGTTGATGAAATCGGAAAGAATATGACGGTGATAGAGTATGATAACGATATCATCGTTGTTGACTGCGGCTCGATATTCCCCAAGGAAGATATGCTTGGAATAGACCTTGTTATTCCGGACGTAACCTATCTAGTAAAGAACGCCGACAGGGTAAGGGGCTATGTGATAACGCACGGCCATGAGGACCATATCGGCGCTACTCCGTACATACTCAAGCAGGTTCCCGCTCCGCTCTACGGAACGCGCCTTACAATGGCGCTGGTTGAGCTGAAGCTTAAGGAACACAGAGTTCCCAACATACCGCTGACAACGGTTCGCCCGCATGACGTTATAACGCTTGGCGCATTCACGATAAGGTTTATCAAAGTAAGCCACTCCATCGCGGGCGCGTGCGCGCTTGCTATAACCTGTCCTGCCGGAACTATCGTAGTTACGGGCGACTTTAAGATTGACTATACGCCTATTGACGGCGAGGTAACGGACCTTCACTCGTTTGCCGAAATCGGCTCAAAGGGAGTGCTTGCGTTGCTTTGCGAAAGCACCAACGTTGAACGCAAGGGCTATACCATGAGCGAGCGCAAGATTGGCGAAACCTTCAACAATCTTTTCAGAAGCGCGACAGGCAGAATAATGATTGCAATGTTCGCTTCAAATATTCACAGAATTCAGCAGGTTGTTGACTGCGGAACTACCTACGGAAGAAAGGTTTGCTTTGTCGGCAGAAGCATGGTCAACGTAAGCAAGGTTGCAATGCTTCTTGGCGAGCTAAAGATTCCCGATGAAAACATAGTTGACATCGACGATATTGACCAGCTCCGCGACGACCAGCTGCTTGTGCTTACAACGGGAAGCCAGGGCGAGCCGATGAGCGGACTTACGAGAATGGCGTTCTCGGAGCACAGAAAGCTGCAAATTCGCTCAACCGATACCGTTATGATTTCCGCAACTCCTATTCCCGGAAACGAGAAATTCGTATCGAGGGTTATAAATCAGCTCTATCGTTGCGGCGCAAACGTTATATATGACGGTCTTGCCGAGGTTCACGTTTCCGGTCATGCCTGCCAGGAGGAAATCAAGCTTATTCATACGCTTGTAAAGCCTAAGTATTTCATCCCTGTTCACGGCGAGTACCGCCATCTTTGGATTCATGCTCAGCTTGCCGAGAGCCTTGGAATGCCGCCTGAAAACGTGCATATTCCCGAGATAGGCGAGGCTATTG
>CAZUTB010000127.1:0-5880 GCA_964622905.1 uncultured Oscillospiraceae bacterium
GAACAGTAAAATGATGGAGAACGGAGCAAATAAGCATAGCGCATTTGCTCCGAAAGCGAAGGGTTCTCTTGGGAAGTAAAGAAGGGACGAATCCCTTCTTTTGTAATCCACAGGGGTGGCTTTGCCGCCCCGAGGAGCGGGGTTTATCTCGCTTCCTTACATCATTGCAATGCCGTGAGGTGAATGCCGAACAGTAAAATGATGGAGAACGGAGCAAATAAGCATAGCGCATTTGCTCCGAAACCGGAGCGAAGCGGAGGTTTTAGGAATGGACGAGAATCAGCCTAGAGAGCTGGCAGGCTTCAAGAAGAAATCCTTCAAGATGGCGTTTGGCGGCGGCGAAATATGGTTCGAGCATCTGGACGGAATCTACGATAATGAAAACCTCGCGCTGGAAAAGCTCGCTGGCGACAGACCGACCTTCTGCCGCCCTTCTTATCCCTCCGTTGTCGCCTTCGTTTTGGATGAAACGAGGATAACCAACGCGATAATTGCGGCGATAGCGGACGCGCTTCTTCTCTCGGGCAAGTATTTTCAGAAGGTTTGCTTCGTCGGCGCGGACAAGCAGGCGGAAAGAGCGCTTCGCGGCGCTCTGCGCGGCGGCAAATTCGCCATACTGTTCATTGACGACCTCCAAAAGGGTAAGGAATGGCTTATAACGCAATAAGCGCTTCGCTTTCGGCGCAAGCGAGCTTGCTCCGGTTTGCACCGTTTTACAAATGAAGGAGCTAGCCCCTTCATTGCTTTCCCGAAGCTACCGTCGGGGTTTTTGAAAGACTGCGCGCCTGTTACTCCTTTTTGTACGCCTTCCATATTATGCCGCTTTCGTAGCCGATGCGTGTGTAGAACTCGTTATCGCCACCGGTCATCCACTCCGCTCCGAGGGGGCGCATACGGCGCGCCATCTCCGAAAGCGCGGCAGCGGCAAGCCCCTTCCTTCTGTGGTCGGGAACGGTGCAGAGCGGCTCCATGTACGCCAGCTTGTTCTCAGGAAGCCACCACATTCCCGCGTAGCAGACGTATTCGCCGGTTTCGATATGCTCTACAACAACGTAGTACTGCGGCGACGCGTTGGGCGCAAGCGCCGTGCGATAGCCCGGGTCAAGCCGTCCGTCCCAAGGTCCCTCGCTCTCGTGGTTGAAGCCCTTCCAGCAGCAGAGCAGGAGCTTGCCCGTGTCAATCTCGGCGGGCGGAACGAACCTGTACCCTGAGGGAAGCGATTAATTTAGCGGGTGCGCGAGATTGAACAGCTTGTCATCGTAGGAGTAATCCGGCGTATAGCCGCGCTTTTCGGCGGCGGCAATGAGCGCGTCCTGACCGCCGAAAAGGTTCAGCTTCAGCTTGCCGTCATCGCCGCAGAGCTGCTTTTCGGCGTGGTCAAGCATATCGGGCGCGAGGAAGCCGTAGGCGGGGTCAAGGTTGAAGAACGCAGCCCCGGGCCTGCTTTCGTAGAAGCAGAACGCGACAATTTTCCCGTCGTCCTCCCAGATTGCGTCCCTGTGCGCAAAGGTCTGGTCAGCCCAATCCGCGTTCAGCGCGTACTCGAAAAAGGGCGCGGGAACGCCGTTATGCCAGTTGAGCTGGAAAACGCGAATCATAAACTCCCTAACTGCGGGATAATCGACCAGAATGCGGAAATGCCGCTTGACAATTTTTCTCTTGTCGGTCATATAATCACCTCGATAATTATTACGCGATAATGAATAATATTCGCTCAACTATCTGCGCCCTGCAAGGGCGCTTCCGCGCGCCGATACTCGGTGCCGTCGAGCTTGCGGGTCAGCAGACCCGCGTCAATAAGCGCGCGGCGGAGCGTGGATTGGTCGCCGAAGGTGTGCCAAAGGTTGAGAGTTCCGTTTACCTCGGACTCCGTGTAAACCCTGCCCGTTTCAAACTTTTCCGTAAGGTATTTAAGCGCCGCCATTCGTATCTTCTGCTTGCGCGGGTATTGTATGAGCCTTCCCGAATCGTCGAGAAAGCGCTTGATATCAACTGTTTCTTCCATATTAATCCTTTCTGGCCGCGTTTTCGCGGCTTGTCGTTATTTTGCCTTCCACATTTCGCAAAGCTGCTTCATATCCTCGGCGAATTCGCGCGGGCTTTGACCTTCCTTCATCTTCAATTCCGCAAGAATCGTAAGGGTAAAGGAGGACGCGCCATATTTTGTGCATTCGCCGTTGAGCGCGGGGTCGGGCGAAACGCCCGCAGAGATGGCGAAAGCGTACCTGCTCTTGAGCCCCGCCGCGTCAACCGTTGATTTCACTAGCCTTTTCCCGTTCCCTGCGCAGTCGATTGCGTAAACCGCGCCAACGGAAAGGCTTGCCTTGTACTCGCTCCTGATTCGTTCTTTTCCTCTGCGTCTATTTCGCTCGCTCCCCTTCGGTTTTGCCTTGATTATATGCTTATGCGTAGAGCGGGACAACCTACGCTCCGCAGACAGCCGCTTTATGCTTATACATATATAACTGTATGCGCTTATTTAAGGCGCTTTCGCATAACCGCTTTATCGCCCGCCTCATAGCATTTTACGAAGCCCTCGCTCTCGTAAAGCCCGTACGGACCCATGAAATCCAGCGCGGCGCTTTGGTATTCCCTGTTGGGATAGCCCTCGATGTGCGAAAAGCCCTCCGATACCGCAGACAACGCTGTAAATATTTATCTTGCAATAGGGCAGCGCGCGCTTTACCGTCCTTGGCGAAAGCCTTGTTCCGCGCCGCAATGCTCATGTCCGCGCGGCTGTACTTAATCATCTCGCGACACGCGCGAACGTATAAAAATTCCGCGTCCGCCTCCATGTTAAGCCCGTCGTTTTCAATATCCGTGATTTTTTTCGCGTCCATCAAAAAGCCTCCGCATATTCGCGCCGCCGCTTCCCGCCCCGATGATAAAACAATATATCCGCAAGCGTAGATTGTCAAGCGGGAAGCGCGGAAAATAGTGAGAATTGAGGATGTATTTATGCGAATTGCGAATAGTTAGCGGCGGATTGCGTGAAAATATCTGCGCTTGTGACTTTGCGGATAGTCATAAATATGCAATTATACCGTAGGGGCAGATTCCATATCTGCCCGAACCATTCGCGAAGACTGCTGTGTTTGTGACTTTTGAAATAACCATAAACACACAATTTGTCGCAGTTGTCAGCTTTGCCGCCCCGAGGAGCGTCTGAAAGACGCTTCCTTACACCATTTTCTGCCCGTTCAGCCGCAGGATGAACAAGAAAATGGTGTAAGGAAGCGTTAGTTGAGCGAAGCGACTTTAAAAGATTCTGTTTCCCAGCTCGTCAATTACGCTCCGGTCGGACTTGCCGCTTTGGTTCTTTACGATGTTGTAGCCCGAGGGCGGCGTGGTCGATTTGCCGCCGATGTAGTCGCTGTAGCCAATTATTTCCGTAACGCCGCTGCACAGCACGTTCTCGCTCATATCAATCAAGGCGTATTCCTTGTCGCTTAGCTGAACAAAGGCGGTTTTTGCAGTTGATGCTCCGGAGCATACCCCTTGGTACTCCGGCTCTAGGACTATGCTGCCGGTAGTGTCGATAAAGCCCCACTTGCCGTCCATGCATACTGCCGCGTATCCGTTCCTGAAACCTGCGGCATCTGTATAAATGGGGTCTACCAGAACGGTATCGTCATCCTTTACATAGCCGTAGGGAGGCTCTGCGATTGGGATAGCGCTCGCCCTCGCCTCCTGTTTGCGCAGAGGCGCGCAATATGGTATACTGCCTGAGTGAGATTTATCTGTTTGTACGGAGGATTTTATGTACGGATATAAAAAGCGGAGCGGAAATTATTATGGCTCAACGCCCAAGGTCGGCAAGGGACCGCTCGTTTCTGTTATTATGAACGCGGTTCTCGGCATTGCCGTCATCGCCCTGCTCGTCTGCTATATCGGCGCAAACCGTTATCAGAGCGCGGGAAAGAGCGAAATTATCGAGCAGATTCAGCTTGAGATGACCCGCGCGTCGGACAGCTCGGTTAAGCTCTCCCGAAGCGGCTCGACCACAACGAACCTGAACCTCGCCGAGGTCTATTCGCGCATCTACTCCATTCAGAAGCTGAACGACCTCTATGTGTCGCTCACCTCCCTCAATGAGTTCATACCGTATAAGGAATTTCAGGCAATCTACACCACTATTGAGGAATTTGACAGCGCATTGCAGAAGGGAAACACCACAATCGCCTGCCAAACCAAGCTTACGGACGAGCTTGCCTCCCTTACGGAGGTTATCAATACGCTTACCGCAAAAAAGTAACAGCAGCAGGGGAAAGCGCTTAAACTCACATATATGTATATTATGCAAGCTCGCCGCGCGGCGGGCTTGCTTCTATTTTATAGTAGGCGTGTAATCGGCTCTACAGAGCGGAAATTAATATCCCGAATCTGCATTTTGCTCTCGAATAGCCTAAATATGCCGCAGAACAACGGAGGAAGCGCAAATGTGCAAAGCGATACTTACTATTGACGACGCGCCGACCAAGATAACCCCGAGCATTATTGATTATCTCGGCTCAAAGGGCATAACGCCCGTCATAAATTTCATGGGATGCCTTGTTGAAGAAAACTTTTCCGAGGCGGTGTATGCGGCAAAGAGCGGCATTGTTATCGGAAATCACAGCTTCTCGCACCCCTCCTTTGAGGAGTTGACTTTGGATGAGTGCCGCGAGGAGATACGCAGGGCAGAGGCGGATATTGACAGGGTTTATTCCGCCGCGGGAATGAAGCGCGAGTACCGCGTTTTCAGGTTTCCCTACGGCAACAAGGGCGGAAAGAACGAGGCGGCTATTCAGAAAATTCTGCATGATGAGTTCCGCTTCGACCGCCTTGATTCCTCCGCTGTAACCTTCCCGATATGGAAGAAATATCATCTTGATACGGACACGAGCATGCACTGGAGCTTTGATTTTCTTGAGTATCAGCTGTCGTGGAACAACGGCTTTACATGGGAAAGCGTACTTGAACGCATACACGATAAAAGCCCCAAGGAGGGTGCGGCGCTGCTCGGGAAGGGCGCGGTGAACGTCGTTTTGATGCACGATATGGAAAGCACCGAAAATTTCATACCGAGGTACTATGAAATGCTCATTGATTACGTTCTTTCCTGCGGAGTCGAGTTCATAAAGCCGACGTTTATAAGGGCGTAAGCCGCTTTCTGCGCGCGTCCGCCTGAACGGATGCGAAATCAATCACCGCCTATTATGGGATAAAAATGAAGGTGCAATAAATGGATATTGATATAAGCGTGGTTACGGAAAAAGACAAAACGGCGCTTGCGAATCTGATGAAAATGTACTGCTACGAATGGTCGCAGTACAACCTTTTCGACGTCGATGATGACGGAGTTTACCCCTTCGAGCGCTGCATTCATACCTATTTTGAGAAGCCGCGCCGCTGGTGTTATCTCGTTAGGGTTGACGGAAAGCTTGCGGGCTTTGCGTTCATCGACGATGATTTCGCCTTGAGCACGCCTTCCGATTTTTCGATGAGCGAGTTCTTCGTAATGCATAAATATCGGCGCTTCGGCGTCGGGCGCAGGCTTGCTGCGGCGCTGTTTGACGCGCATCGCGGCAAATGGGAGGTGGCGTTTCAACCGAAGAACGTTACCTCCGCAAAATTCTGGCAGAAGGTTGTCGGGGATTACAGCGGCGGCGATTATTCTGTGACCGCCGAATGCCACGGGCTTCACTATCACGACGGAAGCTGCGGAACCGTGCTGACGTTTGACAATGGGGAGAAGGGCGAATAACTCTCTTTAATCGGCTTATGTATAAAAAAGCCCCATCTGCATGAATTGCTCATACGGATGGGGCTTTGTCACAAATCCTATATTACTTTCTTTCATCCCTTAAGAAAATCGGGTTTGTAATTGCCTTATGGTAG
>CAZUTB010000128.1:0-5769 GCA_964622905.1 uncultured Oscillospiraceae bacterium
CGTTGAGCCGGACGCAAAGTTCTGCCCCTCCTGCGGTCAAAAGCAGTAATGCGTAAGGCGCGGAGCTTAGGGCGCGGCGCTGACATCGGTAAATGACCGCGATGCCGTCCTTTTTACGGCGGTGCATTAAGCGAATATAACGCTTTCTGCGCCGCCAAAGGGCGGCAACGCCTTTTTTATTCATCCGTTCCGCATTGGAGGCTGAGCAATGGAGGACGCGCTTTCGTCTGCAAGGGATTTCTTCCTGTCACTTCCATTTGAAGCTCAGAGAAAGAGCGTTCTTTGCGCCGTTTCGGGCGGCTGCGATTCCGTCTGCCTTGCGCACATCCTTTGCCGCCTTAGCGGAGAGCTTGGCTTTTCTGTGGCTGTAGGGCACGTCGAGCATGGAATACGCGGCGAAGACTCGCTGAGAGATGCCGAGTTTGCCGAAAAGTTCGCGCGCTCCCTGTCCGTTCCTTTCTTATACAGGCACGTTAGTGCGCCGGAGTACGCTAAAGAAAACTCGCTGAGTATTGAAACTGCGGCGCGTGAGCTCAGGTACAGGGCGCTTGACGAGATGGCGGAGGAATGCGGAGCAGGCTTCATAGCGACCGCTCACCATTCGGGCGACCAGATTGAAACCGTGCTTATGCATATGCTCAGGGGAAGCGGGCTTAAGGGGCTCTGCGGAATTGCTCCGTACACCTCCGCGCGCATTATCCGCCCGCTCTTGAAGGCTTCCAAGGAAGCGCTTTTATCCTACGCGCGGGCTAACTCGCTTGAGTTTATGGAGGATGAAACCAACAAGGATACCTCGTATCGCCGCAATTACCTGCGTCATAAGGTTGTCCCGCTTCTTCTTGAGTACGAGCCATCGTTTTCTGAAACCGTATCGCGGCTTACGGAAGCGCTTCGGCGGGATGAAAGCGCTCTCGAGGGCTTTGCCGATGAGGAAATCGCAAAGCGCGAGTTTATCTCGGAGCGCCTTGCGTTCCTGAGGCTCAATGGGCTTAATGAGAAGCCCGAGGCAATTATCGCAAGAGTGCTTCGCGCGTTTGTTCGGGACGCACTCGGAATCGTTCTGGAGTATGATAAAACGGAGGAGCTGCTTGCGTTTCTGTCCTCGGCGCGCGGCTCTGTGATGAATCTTCCCGAGGCGCGCAGCGCGTATCTCGGCAGGGACAGGCTCTATATCCTTATGGGGCGTGACAATGCCGAGTATCGGATAGAGGATAAGTTCGCCGTCCTCCAAAGGAGGCCCGAAAGCGGAGAGTATCAGGCTTTCCCGAAAAGGCTGCTCTCCGGCGCGGTTGTGAGAACGCGCAGGAACGCTGATTTTATTCTTCCCTTCGGCATGAAGGGCAGAAAGAGCGTTTCGGATTTGTTGACGGATAAGAAGCTTGACCTTCCGCTCAGGGACGCGCTTTATTCCGTCTTCATTGGCGATGAGGCGCTTTGGATTCCCTCCGTCTGCGCCTCCGAAAAGCTCAGGGTCTCCGAGGGCAGCGATGACTATGTTTACCTTTCGCCTGTCGGCGATTTTGGTGATATCACTAAATAAGAGTATGGAGCTGTGGTTATGAATACTGACGCAAGGCTGTATCAGGATCTCGAAGGAATTCTCTATTCGCGCGAGCAGATTCACGAGGCGGTTTGCAGGATAGGCAAGAAGATTACCGAGGATTACGACGGGCGCGAGCCGGTTATGGTCGGAATCCTGAAGGGCGCTTCCGTGTTTTTCGCCGACCTTATCAGGGAGATTGACCTTCCGCTCAGCATTGATTTCATGGCGCTTTCCAGCTACGGCAACGCGACGCGCTCAAGCGGCGTTGTCAGAATACTCAAGGACCTTGACCGCGATATAGTCGATAAGGATGTGCTTATCGTTGAGGATATCGTCGATTCGGGGCTCACGCTTTCGCATCTGCAGGAGGTTCTTGCAACCAGAGGCGCAAATTCCATCCGTGTTGCGGCGCTTCTTAACAAGAAGCTTGGCGACCAGAGCCGCAAAAAGCTCGTTCCGGATTACTGCTGCTTTGAGGTTCCCGATAAATTCGTTGTCGGCTATGGGCTTGATTATGCGCAGAAATACCGCAATCTGCCCGATATCGGAGTGCTTGCCCGCAGAATTTACGAAAAATAACCGCATTTTTGGGGCTTTGGCTGTTCAAGCCGCGCCCGATAGTTTATAATGCCATAGAGGGGCTTAATATTTCCACGTGAAAGGCTAGGTGTCGCGCTTGAGAAAATTTCTCGTCTGCCTCGTTTCCGTGCTGCTTATCATTTTCTGTTCGCTCTCGGCGCTTGCGCAGAGCGAGTTTACCGTTGCCGGCTTTGACGGCGATGATATTGAGCGCGATTGGACAACGCACGCTTTTTTTGCAAGGATGCAGGAGAAAACCGGAGTTACATTGACGCTCAAGCAATACAAGAATTACGCGGATTATCAGAAGGCAGTCGCCGCAATGCTTGAGTCCGGCGATATGCCGGACGCGTTTTTCAAGGCGGAGCTGACCAATTCTGCGCTTGTCAAGTATTCGGAAAGCGGAAAGCTTATCGACCTTGCGCCGTATCTTGAAAGCTGCTGCCCTAATCTTACCACGTTGCTTGAATTGCATCCCGAATGGCGCGAGGCGATAACCCTCCCGAGCGGCGCTATTGCCGCGCTTCCCTCCATCACGGAGATTCCGCGCTATGATATGCTTTGGATAAATAAAAACTGGCTCAAAAATGTGAATATGCAGATGCCTGCGACGGCTGACGAGCTTACCGAGGTATTGAAGGCGTTCAAGGAAAAGGATGCAAACGGCAACGGCGATGCGACAGACGAGATTCCGCTCTGCTTCCAGGGACCCTACGAGCTGAAAATGCTCGCCTCGGCGTTCGGAATCGTGATGAACGACTACAATGTGTATCTTTCCGAGGACGGAGAGGTCAAATACGGAGCGAGCGGCGAGGCCTACCGCAAATTCGTGGAATGGTGCGCTTCGGCGTATTCGCAGGGGCTTATAACCCGCGAGTCCTTCTACGGCGGAGCAACCGCGCTTGAACGCGTCCTTTCCTCAGGCAATACCGACGTGCTTGAGAAGACCTCCGTTTTCGGCGCTTTCCTCGCGCCTAATGTCGGAGTGTACGTTTCCAATAACGAGAGCGGCGATTACACCGCTGTAATGCCGCTTGAGTATAACGGAAAGCGCGTCTGGCGCGATTTGTTCGGCGAGGTGACAACCGGCGCTTTTGCGATAACGAGCGCCTGCAACGACCCGGAAACCCTGCTTAAGTGGATTGACAACCTCTACTCCGAGGACGGAGCTGTGCTTGCCGCCGTCGGGCAGGAGGGCGCGGAATACCTTCTCAGGGAAGACGGAACATGGTATTATAACACCGAGGGGGAAGGTTCCTACAGCTTCTCCGAGCCGTCCGAAAGCTCCTATATGTATACGATTACGGGAAGCGGCGCTGTTCCGTACCTTGAGCCTACCGAATTCCTGAGGCGCTTTGAGATGGAAGGCTATGTCAACGCCGTTGACGAGCCCTCCAAGCTCAAGCCCTACGCGGTAAACCCGTACCCTACGGTTTACCTTACCGCAGAGCAGCTTACCGAGGCGGAAAAGCTTCAGTCGGAGCTTGGCGAATATGTCGATATGTCGCTTGCCCGCTTTGTTATTGGCGAAACGGAGCTGAGCGACGAAACATGGGCTGAGTACGAGAATCAGCTCATAACGCTCGGCAAGGAACAAATGGTGGCTTTCTGGCAGAACGCTCTTTCATACCGTTGACACGCAAATAATATCATCGGAGGATGCTGAAATGTCCGATTATGTGAAGATGATACGTGGTCTGAAAACGCCCGAGGCTATTGCGCAGCTGTCGCACTTGTATGGACACCGCGAGGGCGCTGCGGTTTACCAGCTTGACAGGTATACCCGCATACTGAAAAAGCATGAGGAGCGCTTCCATTCCGAGCGGGAGCTTACCCTTGTGAGCGCCCCCGGGCGCACGGAGATAAGCGGAAACCACACCGACCACAACAATGGCAGGGTGCTTGCCGCCGCCATAAACCGTGATACAATCTCCGCCGTTTCTCCTAACAACGATAATATTGCAAGAATCCACAGCGAGGGCTACGAGCCGTTTGAGGTGGATTTGACAAAGCTTGAGCCTGTGCCGGAGGAAGAGGGCAAGAGCGCCTCCATCGTTCGCGGAGTCGCCGCGAGGATGAAGGATATGGGCTACATGATTGGCGGCTTTGACGCCGTCGTTTCCTCCGACGTGCTTTCGGGCAGCGGGCTAAGCTCCTCCGCGGCTTTTGAGGTGCTTGTCTGCGCAATCTATGATTCGCTTTACAACGGCTGGGAAGTGCCTGCGATGACGCGCGCAAAGATTGCCCAGTATGCCGAAAACGTATATTTCGGAAAACCCTGCGGGCTTATGGATCAGATGGCTTCCTCCGTCGGCGGGCTTATTGCAATCGACTTTGTTGAGGAAACGCCGAAGATTAAGTCCCTTGCGTATGATTTTGCCAAGAAGGGCTTCGCTTTGGTTATCGTAAATACGGGCAGCTCGCATGATAATCTGACGGATAACTATGCCGCAATCCGCACCGAAATGCAGGCGGTTGCCGCGCACTTCGGCAAAAAGGTGCTGCGTGAGGTTATTCCCGAGGAGGTAGTAAGGGACATCCGCTCTTTGCGCGAGGAGGTTGGCGACAGAGCCGTTCTCCGCGCCCTGCACTACTTTGACGAGAATGAGCGCGTGCTTAAGCAGACTGCGGCGCTTGAGGATGATAACCTTCATTCCTTCCTTAAGTACGTTATGGAAAGCGGGAACAGCAGCTGGAAGCTGTTGCAGAATGTAACCTGCGAAAGCTCCGACCAGAGCCTTGCGCTTGCCTTGACGCTTACCAAGCGCTTCCTGCACTGCACGGGCGCTTACCGCGTTCACGGCGGCGGCTTCGCAGGAACGATACAGGCGTATATTCCCAATGATAAGCTGAGCGAATATGTAACGTATATGGAGAATGTATTCGGAAATCATTGCTGCTTTATCACGGATATCCGTCCCGAGGGCGCGGCAAGGATACTTATTTAAGCGGAATTGCGCCTGTGTATTGACATAAAAGTGCGCGGCGCATATAATCTTTAGTGACAACTGAAAATCCTCGGTCGGCGCTGTGCCGGCAAGCATCTTCGGGGCGGGGTGTAATTCCCCACCGGCGGTAAAGCCCGCGAACCGTGAAAACGGCCGATTCGGTGAAATTCCGAAGCCGACAGTAAAGTCTGGATGGAAGAAGAGCAGTAACGCTTTTTGTGCCCCCGAATTCATGTTCGGGGGTTTTCCGATTTACAGGAGGTAAATGTGAAATGACAAGCGTTGCTAAGGGGAAAAGGCTGTTTACAACACGCGAGCTGGCTACAATAGCCGTACTTTCGGGCGTCGCGGCTCTGCTGTTTTTATGGGAAGTTCCGATAGTGCTTTTCTATAAGCTGGATTTCAGCAATCTGCCCGTGCTGCTCGGAACTTTCTCAATGGGACCCGTTGCAGGCTCGGCGATTCTGCTGGTTAAGAGCATGATAGGCGTTCTGCATTCCACCTCGCAGGGCGTTGGCGAGCTTGCGGATTTCATCATCGGGCTTGCAATGGTATGGCCGGCGGGGCTTATCTACACGGCGGGCAAGTCGCGCAGGTCGGCGCTTACCGGTATGCTTGTCGGTACGCTTTCGGCTACGGTTGTCGGCGCGCTCTGCAACCTGTTTTTGCTCATTCCGTTCTACGGCGCGGTTTTCAATC
>CAZUTB010000129.1:0-5761 GCA_964622905.1 uncultured Oscillospiraceae bacterium
ATAAGCGCCACTACCCATGCAACTCCGGTCTGCCATACAGCGAAAGCCGCAGCCTTCCAGCCGCTTTGCAATTCGCGCTTCACAGCGGCTATTGACGCAACGCAGGGCGAATAAAGGAGAGTGAACACAAGGAACGCAACCGCGCTCACGGGAGTAAACAGCGATGACAGCGCCGAGGCAAGGCCTGCGGTGTTGGTTTGCAGCAGCACGCTCATGGTGCTTACTACGGCTTCCTTGGCGGTAAAGCCCGTTATCAGCGCGGTGCTTACGCGCCAGTCGCCTATTCCGAGAGGCGCAAAGATGGGCGCGATAAGCTTTCCGATATCGGCAAGCAGGCTCTCCTGGCTGTTTGCGACAACGAAAAGGCGAGTATCAAAGGTCTGTAAAAACCAGATGATTATTGAAGCTACGAAGATTACCGTAAAGGCGCGGGTCAGGAAGTCCTTTGCCTTCTCCCACATAAGCAGCACAACGCTCTTGAGCGACGGGAAGCGGTAATTCGGAAGCTCCATAACGAAGGGAACAGGATTGCCTCTGAACGCCGTCTTTTTCATCAGAAGCGCGGAGAGCACACCGATAAGCATTCCGAAAACATAAAGCCCTATCATAACAAGCGCTCCGTATTTCGGGAAGAACGCGGCGGTGAACACCGCATAAATAGGAAGCTTTGCCGAGCAGGACATGAACGGAATAAGGAAGATGGTCATCTTCCTGTCGCGCTCGCCGGAGAGCGTTCTTGTAGCCATTATTGCGGGAACGGAGCAGCCGAAGCCGACGAGCATAGGCACGAAGCTTCTGCCCGAAAGCCCGATTTTTCTCAGCAGCTTGTCCATAACAAAGGCAACGCGCGCCATATAGCCCGAATCCTCCAGTATGGACAGGAAGAAGAACAGCACAACGATTATCGGAAGGAAGGAAAGCACGCTTCCGACGCCCGCAAATATACCGTCGATGATAAGCGAGTGAACAACGGGGTTGATTCCGTAAGAGGTGAGCGCTCCGTCAACAACGCCGGTAAGCGCGTCGATTCCGGAAGAGAGCAAGCCCGACAGCCATGAGCCGATAAGCCCGAAGGTGAGATAGAACACAAGGAGCATTATAAGAAGGAAGAGCGGAATTGCCCAATACTTGCTCGTCAGCACGCTGTCAATCTTTACGCTCCGCTTATGCTCGCGGCTTTCCTGACACTTGACGACAGCGGCGGCAACCACGCTTTCGATGAACTCATAACGGGTATCGGCAAGCGCGGCGTTGCAGTCGGTATCCATCTCATGCTCCATTTCCTCAACGCCGTGCCGTATCATCTCAAGCTCGTTTTCGTTGAGCTTAAGGCGCGAGATAATGGATTCATCGCCCTCGATAACCTTTGTTGCGGCAAAGCGCGCGGGTATTCCCGCCCGCTCCGCGTGGTCCTCGATAACGTGCGAGGTGGAGTGAATGCAGCGGTGAACAGCGCCGGAGCAGAAGTCGATTCTCTTCGGGAGCGCCTTTTCCTCAACCGCGTGAATTGCGGCGGCGATAAGGTCGTCAACGCCCTCGTTCTTTGATGCGGATATAGGCACAACGGGAATACCCAGCTCATCGGAAAGCTTTTGAATCTTGACAGAGCCGCCGTTTGCCCTTACCTCGTCCATCATGTTGAGCGCAAGCACCATAGGCTTTTGCAGCTCGATAAGCTGCAAAGTAAGGTATAGATTGCGCTCAATATTGGTCGCGTCAACGATGTTTATGATTCCGTCCGGCTTGGAGTCTATAATGAAATCGCGGGTTACAATCTCCTCGCCCGTATAGGGGCGAATGGAATATATACCGGGGAGGTCAACAACCTCCACGTCCTTATGCCCGCGTATCTGCCCCGCCTTTTGGTCAACGGTTACGCCGGGGAAATTGCCGACGTGCTGATTCGAGCCTGTGAGCTGATTGAAGAGCGTCGTTTTTCCGCAGTTTTGGTTTCCCGCGAGCGCAAAAATCATTTCACCGCCTCCATTTCTATGTTCTGCGCGTCCTCTTTGCGCAGAGTCAGCTCATAGCCGCGCAGCCGCAGCTCCATCGGGTCGCCAAGCGGAGCGACCTTTACGACGGACACCAAGGTATGCGGAGTAAGCCCCATATCCAAGAGATGACAACGCAGAGCGCCTTCGCCTAAGACCTTCAGTATTTTCGCACTTTGACCGACAGGAAGCTTGTCAAGCGTCATCTATGGTATCTCCTTCCAAGAAAGCGGTTAGTCATTCTTAACCAATATATAATAGCACAAACTAACTCTGCGGTCAACCGCTTAAAACGATGTTATGCTATAATGGATACTCGGAACGGAGGTATGTGTTATGCGGCTTCCTGCGGAGATTCAGGCTAAGATTGACGAAATGACCGTGACAGGCGAAAAGGAGCTTATCGCGCGAGCAAAGGCGCTTTCGCTTAGGTACAGGGAGGAAACGGGGCGCGGCGAGCGGCTGCTCAGCAGCGATGCGGACGCGCTCGTTTACGCGCATTCGCGTATGCCCGCAACCTACTGCGCCGCAATGAGCGTTATGCGCGCCGTGCGAGAAAGAGTAAGCGATTTGCCGATTACTCTGCTTGACGCGGGAGCGGGAACGGGAAGCGCGGCGCTTGCCGCCATGGAGGTTTTCGGAATAGCCTCAGCCGTATGCCTTGAGCGCGAGAGCGCTATGCTGGAGCTTGGTCAAAAGCTAACGCCAAAAGCAGAATGGCACAGGCAGGATTTGCGGGACGCACTTTTATGCGATAATGCGGACCTTGTAATCGCGGGCTATTCCCTTGGCGAAATGACAGCCGAGGAAAGGCTTCATACGGCTAAAAAGCTGTACGCAAAGGCTGACAAATATCTTGTTATCATCGAACCCGGAACGCCAAAGGCTGCCGAGGCGCTTTCGGAGGTTCGCTCCGCTCTGCTCGGGATAGGCGCGCATATCATAGCCCCCTGCCCCTCCGACGCGAAATGCCCGCTTACGGGCGGCGAATGGTGCGCGTTCTCGGCGCGGGTTGAGCGGCTTCGCCTGCACAGGCTGATGAAGGGCGGCGACGCGCCCTTTGAGGATGAAAAGTTCAGCTACCTCTGCTTTTCACGCGCAGAAGCGCCAAAGGCGCAAACAGCGCGCGTGCTTCGGCATCCGTATATAGAGAAGGGGCGAATCTCGCTCAGGCTCTGCGAAAGCGGCGGAGTTAAGGACAGAACCATAACAAAAAAAGACGCCGCCTTCAAGGCGGCGAGAAAATGCGAGGCGGGCGACGACCTCAATTGCGAAGCGACGCTTCCGGAGAGCTGAATACCTTTTTCCAGTTTACGAAAATCAGAACAAGCGCCAGCACGAACGCGAAGCCGTCGGCGACAGGTCCGACATAGAGCATACCGTCAATTCCGAATATGGACGGCAGGATAAAGGCGGCGGGAACGAATATCAGTATCTGGCGGGACATGGAGAGAATCGTTGCGGGAACGGGATGCCCGATAGACTGGAAGAACACGCCCGTTGACATTTGCAGACCGTTGATGCAGATGAGCATAAGGAAGATTCTCATGCACTTTACGGCAAATTCGTTGTACAGCTCGCTCTCAGAGCCGAAGATTGAGATAATTTGAATCGGGAAAAGCTGAAACGCCAAAAACGCGAGCGTTCCGATAATAAGCGAGGTGCGCAGGATGATGAAGTAAGCCTTCTTTACCCTGTCGTAAAGCCCCGCGCCGTAGTTGAAGCCCATAACGGGAGCAGCGCCGACGGAAAGACCGATTATGAGAGATGTCACAATTTGGTTGACCTTCATCGTAACCCCGTGCGCGGAAAGCGGAATATCCTGCCCGTACTTGGAGAGCGCGCCGTAGCTGACAAGCTGGCGGTTTGCGATAACGATAACAACAACTATTGATATCTGCGTGATAAAGCTGCTGACGCCGAGAGAAGCGACCTTGCCGACGATTGCGGGCTTTGGACGCAGATATTTCTTTTTGAGGGTGATGTTCTTAAAGCGCGGAAGGTAGGTAAGGAACAGCACAGCGTTGGCTATCTGACCTAAGATTGTCGCAAACGCGGCGCCCTTTACGCCCCAGCCGAACACAAAGATGAATATGGGGTCCAGTATCAGGTTCATAATGCAGCCCAAAAGAAGCCCCGCCATTGAGAACATAGGGCTTCCGTCCGCGCGTATGCAGCCGCTGACCGTTACGCCGAACGCCATAGCAGGCAAGCCGAGGATGATAATTCTGCCGTAGTCCATTGCATACGGAAGCACGTTATCCGAAGCGCCGAACGCGCGGCAAAGCGGCTCAAGGAATATGTAAGCGAGCGCCGAAAGGATTACGGACATCACGAGGCTTACGGTAATCGCGCTGCCAAGCCCCTTAGCAGCCTCCTCGGTTTCGCCCTTACCGTGCTGCAAGGCGAAATACGCCGCCGCTCCATCGCCTAAAAGAAGCCCAAGCCCTAAAAAGGTAACGGTTATCGGCAGTATTACGTTCGTTGCGGCATTGCCCAGATAGCCAACGCCGTTTCCGATGAAAATCTGGTCAACCATGTTATAGAGCGCGTTGACTATCATCGAAACGATGTTTGGAACGGCAAATTTCAGTATCAGCCGTCCGACAGGCTCATGCCCCAAGGGATTCTTGAGCGCGTTTTCAAGCCTTGCGTCATTGCGGACAGGCTCGTTCATTTTCTTTTCCTCCATAGTACTCTCCATTTCTCACTTTATGCCGCGCATTGCGCTTGCGAGCAAAAACACGGCGGCGGCAGATTCCATCAGCGGCGCATAAACGTTCGTGACCGATAGGAAGGCGAAGAACGGCGCGCTCAGCAAGCCCCTGAAAACAAGATACTGCATAAGCAGCAGAGCAAAAAGCACGAGGGAAGCGCCGAGGGTGAAGCCCGAAAACGGGTCGTGATTCCGCTTTCCTCCGGATATGAGAACGCAAAAAAAGAGCATAAGCCCCGTCAGCGCTCCGCAGACGGACGAAAGCAGGAATTTATCCTCTATCGCGCCGCTCAGCACGGGGAAAAGCAGCAAAAGCCCTGCCGCGATGAGCAGCGGCAGCAGGAATACCAGCATTTTTCTCAAAAACATATCGCTTTCCTCCGCTTATGCGTGGTATACTTTTCTCCGTCAAAGGAGGCGATTTGGCTTGGACAAAAGCGTCTACATTATCCTGGTTGCCGTGCTGATAGTGATGTCCGTGGGCGATATCATTTTCGGCGCAAGGATGATTAAATCACCCGAGCAGAAAAAGATAGGCAAAATAATGCTCGTCTGCGGCATCTCAATGCTCCTGTGCGGCGCGGTTTTGCTCTTTGCAATAAGCTCCGCTTTATAACGCTTCCGCAAAAGGGGCATCCGTTCTATTATAGCATCTATATACATCAGATTCAACACCGCGGATAAATGAAAAGGAAGGGCAAAAAGGAAAGCGGCGCAAATATCTCCGCAAATCTCTAATTTCTATTTGACATTGCGGCGCGGCTTTGCTATAATACCTCTTGCTGGTTGCGCTATGGAGAGATGGCCGAGCGGTTGATGGCGCTGGTCTTGAAAACCAGTGATGTCTTCGGGCACCGGGGGTTCGAATCCCTCTCTCTCCGCCAGCTTCATAAAATCTGCACCGTACATTTGGAGAAGTACCCAAGTGGCCGAAGGGGCTCCCCTGCTAAGGGAGTAGTGTGAGTAATCGCAGCCCGGGTTCAAATCCCGGCTTCTCCGCCAAATCAAATACCATCTATTGATAAAAGGAATTTTGTCGGTGGGTGGTTTTTTG
>CAZUTB010000130.1:0-5746 GCA_964622905.1 uncultured Oscillospiraceae bacterium
CGTTTCCGCCAAGCACAATCTGCTCGCCGGTTTTAACAACCTTTCCGTTCAGGACGCGAGCGTTGCAGATGGCTTTTTTACCGCACCAGCAGACGGTTTTGACCTCCTCAATGGTGTCCGCCCACGCAAGCAGCCACTTTGAGCCTTCAAAAAGCTCGCCGCGAAAATCCGCGCGAAGCCCGTAGCAGATTACAGGAATGCCCATATCGTCCACAATTCCGACAAGCTGCTTGACCTGCGCCTTGGTGAGGAACTGCGCCTCGTCAACAATCACGCAGTTATATTGAGAAAGGTCAATCTTGTCAAGCTCCTCAACATAGCTGCACGGAGCGGTAAGCCCGCAGCGCGAGCCGACAACCCTTTCCCCGTCGCGGTTGTCGAGCATTGGCTTGAGAATAAGCGCGCGCTGACCGCGCTCCTCGTAATTATACTGAACCATAACCGCGTTGGCGGTCTTGGAAGAGCCCATTGCGCCATACCTGAAATACAGCTTTGACATAACCGCACCTCTATAAAGATAAACTTACTCCAAATGATATTAGCATATGATGGGACGGAGAGCAATGCCGAATAAGGTTAAATCAGAGGACACAAAGCGCGCAGAAACGGCGCAGATATGCTTACTGCGCGCGGCGTTTTCCGCTTTCCTTTTCATTTGACATTTTGCAGGCATTATCGGATAATATAAAAGGAATCATTTGCGCATTCATAGCGCGCGTTTAAGACGGAGGAACCCGATTTGGAGCATACGATTACCGGAGTGGCAAAGGGCTCTATCGCCGAGGAGCTTGGAATCAAGAAGGGCGACAGGCTTATATCCATAAACGGCGAGGAAATCATAGACGAAATAGATTATCAGGCGCTTGAGAGCGGGGAGAAAATTGACCTGAAGCTCATGCGCGGCACTAAGGAGCGCCTTTACAGCCTTGAAAAGGACGAGGAGGAACCGCTTGGGCTTTATTCTGAGGACAGCATGGCGTGCACTCCCAGAGCCTGCAAAAACAAATGCGCCTTCTGCTTTATAGACCAGATGCCCCCCGGAATGCGCAAGAGCCTTTACGTTAAGGATGACGACTGGCGGCTTTCGCTGATGATGGGCAATTTCATAACGCTCACAAACGTTGACGATAAAGAGATGGAGCGCATAATAAAGCGCAAGGCAAGCCCGCTCTATATATCCGTGCATACCACGGATATGGACCTCAGAAGGCGGATGATGAAGAACCCCGATTCCGCAAGGCTGCTTGAGCGCCTAACGCAGCTCAAGAACGCCGGAATCGCCTTTCACGCTCAGCTGGTTCTCTGCCCCGGGTACAACGACGGCGAGGCGCTCAGGAAGACGATGAACGACCTGCTCTCCTTCCGTCCCGCATTCCAGACCGCCGCGATGGTTCCCGTAGGGCTTACCAAGTACCGCGAGGGGCTTGCGCCGCTTCGTGTTTTCACCAAGGAGGAGGCGCAGGCGGTGATTGACGCCGCCGATGAAATGCGTCAAAAATGCCTTGCGGAGGACGGCGAAAGGCGCTTTTTCCCCAGCGATGAGTTCTACTGCATAGCGGGGCGCGACTTTCCCACGGATGAGGAATACGAAAAATATTCGCAGATTGAAAACGGCGTAGGGCTTATGCGGCTCTTCATTGAGGGCGTCAAGCGCGCCAAGGAGGAATACGGCGCGGGCAGCGACGAGATTGAGAAGCACATCCTGATTCCAACGGGCAAGAGCGCCGCGCCGATACTGCAAAAGCTCGCCGACGAGTACGGCGCAAAAAACATAACCGTGAAAACGCTGCCAATCGAGAACACCTTCTTCGGGCATGAGATAACGGTTACGGGCCTCATTACAGGGCGCGACCTTATCGAGCAGACTCGGAACGAAAGCTGCGATGAAATGGCTTACTGCGACGTTATGCTCCGCTCCGAGGGCGATATGTTCCTTGACGGGCTGACGCCCGAGGATGTCGAAAACTCGCTCCCCTTCCACACCTATTCCGTCGCGGGCGACGGAGAAACCTTCTACAGGCTCATTAACGCGCTATTATAACAAGGCGGTGAAAATATGGCAAAGCCTTTGGTTGCAATCGTAGGAAGACCAAACGTCGGCAAAAGCACCTTTTTCAATAAAGCCTCGGGTCGTAGAATATCCATTATTGAGGACACTCCCGGCGTTACGCGGGACAGAATCTACGCGGACGTTGAATGGTCGGGAAGAGCGTTTACGCTTATCGACACGGGCGGAATAGACCCTAAGACGGATGATGTGCTGCTGCTGCAAATGCGCAGGCAGGCGGAAATTGCCATAGAAACCGCCGATGTCATTCTGTTCTTCTGCGACGGACGCGACGGGCAGACAGCCGATGATTTGGACGTTGCGAATATGCTCAGGCGCTCGAAAAAGCCCGTGCTGCTCGTTGTAAACAAGATTGACGTAAAAGCGCAGAGCGACAATGTATATGATTTCTATACGCTTGGGCTTGGCGACCCTATCGCTATTTCAAGCGTAAATATGCTTGGGCTGGGCGATTTGCTTGACGAGATTGTGAAGCTGCTGCCGAAAGACGAGGGCGAAAGCGGCGATGAGGAAAGCGAAACCATTCAGGTTGCGCTTGTCGGACGCCCGAACGTCGGCAAATCCAGCCTTACCAACAAGCTCCTTGGGCAGGACAGGACTATGGTTTCGGATATTCCCGGGACTACCCGCGACGCTATCGACACAATGCTTGTTTCCGCAAATGGAAAGCGCTATAATATCATCGACACAGCGGGAATACGCCGCAAGCGCGCGGTTGAGGATGAATCCCTCGAAAAGTACAGCGTTCTGCGCTCCATTGCCGCTATCGGCAGGTGTGATGTTGCCCTGATACTCATTGACGCAAACGACGGAGTTACCGAGCAGGACACGAAGATTGCCGGAATGGTTCACGAGGAAGGCAAGGCTGCCGTTGTTGTAGTCAACAAATGGGACGCTATTGAGAAGGACACCGGAACCATGGAGAAGAAGCGCCGCGAGGTGCTGGAGGCTCTGAAGTTCATGGATTACGCGCCCGTCGTCTTTATCTCCGCCTTAACAGGTCAGCGAGTTGAGCAGGTGCTTAAGTTTGTTGACGATGCGTATTCGGAAAGCCGCAAGCACGTTTCTATGGGCGCTCTCAACGATGTTCTGCAGGACGCTCAGGCGCAATTGCAGCCGCCCGTTATGGCGGGAAGGCGGCTCAAGATATTCTATATGACCGAGGTTGCCGTAGCGCCGCCCACCTTTGTAATGTTCGTGAACGACGGCGAGCTGATGCACTTTGCGTATCAGCGCTTCCTCGAAAACCAGATTCGCAAGGCGTTCGGCTTTGCGGGAACTCCCATAAGATTTATCATCCGCAACAAGGATGAAAAGAACGAAAAATAAGGCTCCACAATGCTTAACGACACGGAGGAATAAGCGCAATGACAGTCGTATGGTCTATTGTAAAATGGATTCTCATCGTCGCCGTCGGCTATCTATTCGGCAATTTCTCAACAGGAATCCTGCTTTCCCGCGCGCAGAATGTAAACATCCGCGAGGAGGGCAGCAAGAGCAGCGGCGCAACGAATATGCTCAGGGTCTTAGGTCCTCGGATGGGGCTTTTCACCTTCCTGGGCGACTGGCTCAAGGCGGCGGCTGCCGTGTTCTTCGGGCTTTGGCTGCACGGAACGGACGGCGCGATGATTGGCGGGCTGTGCGCGGTAATCGGGCACAACTGGCCCGTGCTGTTTGACCTGAAAGGCGGAAAGGGCGTTGCCTGCTCCTCCGCCGTAATGCTCTGCACCTTCTTCTGGCCTGCGGGAATAGTGGCGCACCTGTGTTTCTTCGCCTGCGTTCTTCTAACGGGCTATGTATCGCTTTCCAGCATGACAATGCTCTTCGTTTTCGCGCTGTTCATTATGTTCTCTAATCTGTCCGCGCCGCTTCCGATAATTTGGGTGCTGGTGCTTTTTGGGCTTTGCGTATGGCAGCATCGGGCAAATATCAAGAGGCTTATCGCGGGTACGGAAAACAAAATCACATGGAGCAGCTTCAATAAGAAGAAAGGTTAAGGTGCGTATGAAGATTTTACTCGGAATTGACATCGGAACAAGCGGAACAAAGGTAATCCTCGTCAGCGAGGACGGGCGCGTTTTAGCGTCCAAGGTATGCGATTATCCGCTCTACACCCCCAAGGAGGGCTGGGCGGAGCAGATTCCCGAGGACTGGTGGCAGGCGAGCGTAAAGGGCGTTAAAGCCGTTATGGAAAAGGCGCAGGTGAGCAAAGACGACATCTGCGGAGTTTCCTTCTCGGGTCAGATGCACGGGCTTGTAGCGATGGACGCGACAGGAAAGGTGCTTCGCCCCTCAATCCTCTGGTGCGATCAGCGCACAACAGAGGAATGCAGGGAAACCGTTGAAGCCGCCGGAAGCGTTGACGAGCTTCTCAAGATGACCAATAACAACATGATTACCGGCTACACCGGCTCAAAGCTCCTGTGGATGCGCAAGCATGAGCCAGAGCTTTTCGCGCAGATGACCGTGTTCCAGTGCCCGAAGGATTACATCCGCTACCGCCTCACCGGAAAGCTGTCCACCGAGGTCAGCGACGCGAGCGGCACTGGTCTTTTCAATGTGCGCGAGCGCAAGTGGAGCTGGGAGATTATTGACAAGCTGAGCCTCCCCCGTTCAATCTTCCCGCCCGTATTCGAGAGCAGTGATGTTGTCGGCGCTATAACCAAGGAAGCGGCGGAGCTTACGGGGCTTAAGGAAGGTATGCCCGTTGTTGCCGGCGGCGGCGACGCTGTTATTCAGACCACCGGAATGGGTCTTGTCCGTCCCGGGCTGCTCGGCGTGGTTCTCGGAACCAGCGGCGTAGTTGCAATGGGTCTTGATAAGTATCAGGATAACCCCGGCGGACGCCTGCAGGTTTTCTGCAACAACGCTCCCGACCTTTGGCACGCAATGGGCGTAACCCTTGCCGCGGGCGGAAGCTACCGCTGGTACCGCGACGTTTTCTGCAACGACGAGAGCGAAAAAGCGAAGGCGACAGGCGCGGATGTATACGACCTGATGACGGAGGAAGCCGCAAAAGCACCCGTCGGAAGCGACAAGCTCGTATTCCTGCCCTATATGATTGGCGAGCGCTGCCCGCATCATGACCCGAACGCGCGCGGAGTATTCTTCGGAATGACCCTCCAGCACACCAAGGCGCACATCAACCGCGCCGTTATGGAGGGAATCACCTATTCGCTCAGGCAGGTCAACGACCTTATCTGCGATATGGATAAGGACATCAAGACGGACACCATCATCGCCTCAGGCGGCGGAGCAAAGTCCGCGCTCTGGCGGCAGATTATCGCGGATATCTTCGGCTGCCCTGTTATCACCCAAAGCGGAAGCGGCGACGGCGGAGCGTACGCAGCGGCGCTGGTTGCGGGCGTTGGCGTAGGGCTTTATAAGAACATCCACGAGGCTTGCAAGAACCTCAAGGAGGAAACCCGCACCCTGCCGAACCCCGAGAATCAGAAGGTCTATGCTAAGACCTATGAGCTGTTCAAGGCGCTCTACCCCGCGCTCAAGCCTGTGTTTGAAAAGGCCGCGGAGATTTAAGCAGCGTACAGCAAAGGATTTAAGCACGGATACAGCACTTTATGAAGCGCAAACAATAAGCTTACTGCTCAGCAGCCCGCCGGCTAAGTCGGCGGGCTGCTGAGCTTGTCAAAAAAGTGTTTTTGACAAGCGGCATTACAG
>CAZUTB010000131.1:0-2402 GCA_964622905.1 uncultured Oscillospiraceae bacterium
AGACGAAATTATTTCAAAGTACAGCCGCAACTGGACTATTGACAGAATCGCAAAGGTTGATTTGGCGATACTGAGGCTGGCTCTTTATGAAATTCTCTATTGCGACAGCGTTCCGGATAATGTTTCCGTAAGCGAAGCCTGTAACCTTGCCGATAATTACTCGGACGCCGAAAGCAAGGCGTATATTAACGGTCTGCTCGGCGCGTTTCTGCGTGAGCGGGGTGAGTAAGTGAAGGTTGTTCTCGGTTTGGATACGAGCTGCTATACCACCTCGGTTGCAATAGTATCGCTGTCGGGAGAGCTTGTTTCCTCACAAAGAAAAATGCTTGAGGTAGAGCAAGGAAAACGCGGCCTTCGCCAAAGCGAGGCTGTGTTTCTGCATGAAAAGCAAATCTCACCGCTGATTGAGAAATTACGCGGCGATTTTTTTGATATGGAGATAGTCGCCGTCTGCGCAAGCGCTACGCCCAGAAAGGATGAAGGCTCATATCTGCCGGTTTTCACGGCGGGGCTTTCTCACGCCGAAAGCATTGCCGCTGCCTTGGGAGTGCCCGTATACAGAACCAATCATCAAATGGGGCATATTTATGCGGCAAGGTATGAAACCGGTCTTGCCGATGAAAGCTTTCTTGCGTTTCACCTTTCCGGCGGAACTACCGACCTGCTTTCTGTTGACGGCGATGAAATAACCCTGCTTGGGACAAGCCTTGACCTTCACGCAGGTCAGCTGGTTGACCGAATCGGAGTTGCTCTTTCGCTTCCTTTCCCATCGGGTCCAAGCCTTGAAAAGGAGGCGCGCGGCAATACGCCCTCGTCTGTCATTCCGGTTTCAATGGAGAAGGGAACGGCGTCCTGCCATCTTTCGGGGGCTGAGGCGGCGCTCATGCGCCTTATTGGCGAGGGCAGGCTTACAAAAGGGCAGATTGCAATAGAGGTTTATGACCTGCTGGTTCGTTCCGCTGCAAGAATGCTTGAAGCAGGGCTTAATGAAAAGAAGCAGAAAAGCCTGCTTGTGGCTGGCGGAATAGCCTCCTCGCCGCTTTTCAGGGAAATGCTCGCCGCAAGGCTGAAAAAGCTCAGGATTCCCATAAAGGTTTATTTCGGAAGACCGGAGCTTTCGGGCGATAACGCTGCGGGAGTCGCGCTTATAGGGCTTCAAAAATACTTATCAAAGCAGGAGGAACAATAGATGCCGGCATTGAGAATTGACGGAAAAACACTATCGGCGGAGCTTAAGGAAAAGCTTAAGGTGCGCGTTTTGGCGCTTAAGAAGCGCGGAATAACGCCCGGGCTTGCCGTAATTCTCGTTGGCGAGGATGAGGCGAGTAAAATCTATGTGCGCAATAAGGAAAAGGGCTGTGATGAAATCGGCGTAAAGTCCTTTTCATATAGGCTTCCCGCAACTGCCTCTCAGGAGGAGCTTGAGGAGCTTATCAAAAAGCTCAACGCAGATGAAAGCGTAAACGGAATTCTTGTGCAGCTTCCTTTGCCGAAGGGACTGGATGAGCAGAAGGCGCTTTCGCTGATAGACGCAAAGAAGGACGTTGACGGCTTCCATATTGAGAATATGGGCAAGCTCCTGATAGGCGCAGAGGGCGTTGTAGCCTGCACGCCAAAGGGCGCTATGTATATGATTCGCTCAACGGGTATAGAGCTTTCCGGAAAGCACGCCGTTGTTGTCGGCAGAAGCAATATTGTCGGAAAGCCGATGTCCGTTCTGCTGCTTAACGCGAACTGCACGGTAACGATGTGCCACAGCAGAACTAAGAATCTCGCGGATTTCACCAAAACCGCCGATATACTCGTTGCGGCAGTTGGCAAGCCGAAATTCATAACCGCCGATATGGTTAAAGAGGGCGCTGTGGTTATTGATGTCGGAATCAACCGCGTTGACGGCAAGGTTGTCGGCGATGTCGATTATGACGCGGTGAGCGAGGTTGCAGGATATATAACTCCCGTTCCGGGCGGAGTCGGAAAAATGACGATTGCTATGCTGCTTGACAACACGGTTGAGGCGGCGGAAAGATATGCCTGAAAGGGTACTCAGCGTAAAGGAGCTTAACTCCTACGTTGCATTGTCCATAGCGACAGACCCGATGCTTCACAGCGTTATGGTCGCAGGCGAAATATCAAACTGCAAGTCCTATGCAAGCGGGCATTTTTACTTCACCCTGAAGGACAGCGAGGCGTCCGTAAGGTGCGTTATGTTCCGCTCGTATGCGGAGCGGCTCTCCTTTCGTTTAGCAGACGGTCTCAGCGTTATTCTCTCAGGGCAGCCCGGGCTTTATCAGAAGGACGGGCAGTTTCAGATTCAGGTAACCGGCGCAAAAAAAGCGGGCGTCGGGGCGCTTTATGAGGAGTTCGAGAGAAGGAAAAGGCGGCTTTTTGAAGAAGGACTTTTT
>CAZUTB010000131.1:2412-5702 GCA_964622905.1 uncultured Oscillospiraceae bacterium
GAGGCCGAGGGAATATTCAATCCCGCGAGAAAACGTCCGCTGCCGCTGCTGCCCAGAAGGGTAGGCGTAGTGACCTCTCAGTCGGGAGCGGTCTGGCATGATATCTTAAGCGTATCAAAGCGCAGGAATCCGCATATTCCGCTCCTGCTTTCGCCGTCCTTAGTTCAGGGTGCGGACGCTCCGAAATCCATAATTGAGGCGCTTCGCGATATTCAGACGGTTGATGACGTTGACGTTATTATCATCGGGCGCGGAGGCGGCTCCTTCGAGGATTTGTTCTGCTTCAGCGATGAGAGCTTGGCAAGG
The DNA here is from genome assembly GCA_964622905.1 of uncultured Oscillospiraceae bacterium. GTDB lineage: Bacteria > Bacillota > Clostridia > Christensenellales > Aristaeellaceae > STF2-37. Next base: position 2,719 of record CAZUTB010000131.1, read on the forward strand.
GAGATTCGCGCGTCACGCGTTCCCGTTGTATCCGCGGTCGGGCATGAAACGGATGTTTCAATATCCGATATGGTAGCGGATATGCGCGCGCCTACGCCCTCAGCCGCGGCTGAGATGGTTTTCCCCGTGTATGACGACCTGCGGGACAGCCTTGACGAAGCACGCAGAAGCCTTTATGAAAGCGCGCTTTCCGTGTTTCAAAAGGGTGAAACGGCTCTTGCGCACGTTTCCTCAAGGCTCGCCTTGGCTGAGCCGCTTCGCTCAATAACCGAGAAGCAGAGAGCAGCGGCGGAAATAGCAAAGAGGCTTGAGCTTGTTGCGGCTTCCGGTATAAACGCTTTTGAAGCAAGGCTGGCTGCACTCTCCGCAAGGCTCGAAAGCGTAAGCCCGCAGAACGCCTTGAAGCATGGATACGCGTACATAACGATGAACAGCGCGCTTATCAGAAGCGCCAAGAGCCTGAAAGCGGGCGACACCTTCGACATAAGGCTCTTTGACGGATGCGTAAGCGCCGTTGCGAGCAAAATCAGGAGTGATGATAATGGCAGCAAGAAAACCGAGCTTTGAGGAAGGCATGGAGATTCTCGGCGGGCTTGTTGAAACAATGGAAAAGGGCGAGCTGTCATTGGAGGATACGCTCATCTATTACGAGAAGGGCGTAAAGCTCGAAAAGCAACTGCGTGAGATGCTCGAAAGCGGCAAGCGACGCCTTGAGGTGCTGAGAAAGACCGAAAACGGGCTTGAGATTACGGAAGCGGAAGCCGGAGATGATGAGCAATGATTTATGAAAAGCAGTATGATGAGTATTTTGCTGCGGTAGAGGATTATATTGACAAGCTATGGGATAGCTCTGAGGAGCTGCCCACGGACAATACGCCTCCGCTTACGCTTGCAAAGGCTATGCGTTACAGCCTTTTGGCAGGCGGAAAGCGGCTCCGTCCCGTGCTGCTGATGGCGGCAGCCGATTTTATGTCGGTTTCTCTTAAGGACGCGCTTCCGTATGCTGTGGCGGTCGAAATGATTCACACATACAGCCTTATTCACGATGACCTTCCTTCGATGGATAATGACGACCTCAGGCGCGGAAAGCCCAGCAATCACATAGTTTTCGGTGAGGGAATGGCAACCCTTGCGGGCGATGGGCTGCAAAGCGCCGCTTTTGAAGCGATGCTCTCGGCTGCTGCAGGCGGCGCAATAAAACCGCAAAGAGCTGTTCTGGCGATGCGCGAAATCGCCCTGCGCGCCGGTATCGGCGGAATGATAGGCGGTCAGGTTATAGACCTTGAGAGCGAGGACAGGCAGCCGGAGGCAAACAGGCTCTATTATCTTCAGCAGAAAAAAACGGCTGATTTGATTACCGCGCCGATACTTGCGGGGCTTTTGCTCGGCGGAGCGGATGAAGGAACGCTTGCGGATTTTGAAAAATATGGCAGAGGGCTTGGACACGCTTTTCAGGTTATCGACGATTGCCTGGATGTTATCGGAACGGAGAGCCAGCTCGGGAAGCCGATAGGCTCCGATGAGGAGCGCGGGAAGCTTACAGCCGTTTCGCTTTACGGGCTTGACGAGGCGAAGCGCGTTGCTGAGGAGTTTACAAATGATGCGGTGAGCGCCATGCAAAAATACGGCGAAAAGGCTGATTTCTTTACAGAGCTTGCGAATTACTCATTATCCCGTATGCGTTGAGGAGCGATAGAGGATGCACGATTTCTTTGGTATTTTCAGCAATAAGCTTCTGCTGACGGCGCTTCTTGGGGGGTTTGCCGCGCAGGGAATGAAGGTTGTCATATACAGCCTTATTGAAAGAAAGCTGTCACTCAGGCATTTCTTCGGCTCGGGCGGTATGCCGTCAAGCCATACGTCTATGTGCGTAGCGGTATGCTTCGGCGTCGGCGCGTCCATAGGCTTTGACAGCACTCTTTTCGCGGTATGCGTAGCGTTTACGTCGATAGTAATGTATGACGCGGCGGGAGTCAGGCGCGAAACGGGCAAGCAGGCGGTTATGCTTAACCAGATTATGAAGGAATTCGTGTTTGAGGGCAAGCCGCTTTCTCAGGAGCAGCTTAAGGAAATAGTCGGGCATACCCCTCTTGAGGTGCTTGGAGGCTTCGTTTCGGGAATAGTAGTCGGCGTTCTTATGTACGCTTTGTAAATTTGTGCGCCTTTCTATTGCCGCCGCCTTTTACTGATGTTATAATGAATAAAGCGTAATCTAACAAGGAGGAGCATTATGGATCACTTTAAGGAAGAGATTGTTGTCAAACGAGGGAGAACTGTTGACGATATTGCGTTCGTCATGATCAACATTATGATGTATATTCTGGCGATTGTGGCGTTTATGATGCTGTCGCAGCTGTTTTCGGCGATTGCCGCGGGTCAGTTCTCATGGTATCCGCTCGTGCTGTTCCTTGTAACAGGCGGTCTTGCGGCGCTTATCTTTCTCCGCAAGGACTTCCTCAAAACCGAGTATGAGTATACCTTCACGAACGGCGACCTTGATTTTGCAAGGGTGCTTAATAACTCACGCCGCAAGAATCTCGGCTCTATGAAGGTTAAGAATGTTGAGGCTATGGGCTTTGTTGACGGCAAGCAGTTCAACCGCTATGTAACGATGAAGCCGCTTACCCGCAACAACTGGTTCCTCAACAGGGATTCCAAGCTTTTCTACTTCTATTTCAACAAGGACGGCAATAAGAGAATGATTATCTGCGAGCCGTCCGATGAAATGGTAGCAATGATTAAGCAGTACGCCACGCGGGGGGCTTTTCAGGAGTGATTTACTTCGATAACAGCGCAACGACGCAGCCTACCGAGGGCGTAATTGCCGCGATGGAAGCGTCAATGCGAAGCGGCTTCTTTAATCCTAGCGCCGCGTATTTGCCTGCGTTGACTGTTGAAAACCAAATTGGCGAGGTAAGGCAGTTAATCGCTTCGACCCTTTCCGTGAAAACGGATCGGGTCATATTTACGTCAGGCGGAACGGA
>CAZUTB010000132.1:0-230 GCA_964622905.1 uncultured Oscillospiraceae bacterium
GGCAGAGGATAGACCTTTCCGGTACTGCCCTGATAGGCGCGTGTTTCAATAAAAAGCGGGCTCTTCTCCGGCTCGCCTATTTGATAAGTCGGAATGCGCACCGTTTCTTCTCGGATAACTGATTTTTCCATAATTCGCCTCGCTGTTTAGATATATTGACTACGCAATAAAATTATTATACAATGATAAATAAAGAGATAATATCGATTATCTACTAATAATTTTAGAAA
>CAZUTB010000132.1:240-5701 GCA_964622905.1 uncultured Oscillospiraceae bacterium
CTATGAGGTGATTTATGAAAATAGTGCAAAGAGGGGTGCTCGGTAAATCCCAAATATTTTTCTATTCGCAAACACAAAATCGCGAAGCTTTTTTCTACCCAATGAGTGCCGGTCATTTTTTCTGCAATGAAAATTACAGGATACAGAGAGACCGCTTTGACAGTATCCTTTTAACGCTGGTGTTAAAGGGCTCCTTTTCCTTCCTTGCAAATGGGGAAGATCTGACAGCCAAAGCAAACCAGATTTCTTTAATTGACTGTTTTAAGCCCCACCTTTATTTCACGAAGGAAAGCTTCGAGGCATATTGGATTCATATCAACGGAGCCAATGTACGGGCGTTGTTTCAGGAGATTGTGAAAAACAACGGTTATATTTTAGAAGCGGACGAAGAATTGAAGGCAGCGATTCAGACGCTCTATCAGCTGGTAAAGAGCGAAAAGCCTATCGGTGATGCGGTAATGTCGCAGAAGGTATATAATCTGCTGGTAGGGCTGCTGTGCGTAAACAGAGAGGAGCAAAGCAGCGCCATGAATAAGGCAATTCATTTTATCAATGAAAATTATGCAGCAGAACTTTCTGTCAGTCAGGTTGCTGAAGCAGTTCATTTGAGCGCTTCCCAGTTTTCCAGACAGTTTAAGAAACAGATTAATACCTCTCCCTATGATTATATCTTATCCGTACGCTTGAATAAGTCTAAGGAACTGTTAAAGAATACGACGCTGCCGATTGGTGAAATTGCATATCAGACCGGTTTTCACAGTGATGCCAATTATATTTACTGTTTTAAAAAGAAAGAAGGGATTTCACCGCTTAAATTCAGGAAAATTCTGTTCTGACCCAAAAGAAAATACAGAACGATATTTCGGAAGTCTCTCAAAATACTTTTATAGCGGTTGTTTTTGGAGGAGCAATCCTTCTTTCAAATTAACGTCCCAATAACGGCATATATTTCATTATATGAAGAGCCATAGCAAAATCGAATGTGCGGATTAAGGCAGCAAAAAGGCATGAAACCTCTTAATTGAGATTTCATGCCTTTATTCGCGCTCGGATAATCGGCGCGGGGTTTTCGTATATGCGGCAATGATGGATTATCGTTATAAGTATAGGATTGAGTAAGCAACAAGATTTAAGCGGTTTCGATGCTCGCCGCCTTTTCGAGGTGCAATAGCTTTACGCCCATATCGCGAAGCTTGAACTTCTGAATCTTTCCGCTTGCGGTGAGCGGGAAGGCGTCGACGAAGCGGACATAGCGCGGAGCCTTGAAGCGGCTGAGCCCGTTCTGAACGTACTCAATCATTTCCTCCTCGGTGCAGCTTGCATCCTCGCGAAGGATAATAAAGGCAAGCACCTCCTCGCCGTACTTCTCATCCGGAACTCCGACAACCTGCACATCCCTCACCAAGGGATGTGTGTAGAGGAATTCCTCTATCTCGCGGGGATAGATGTTCTCGCCGCCGCGGATAATCATATCCTTAAGCCTTCCGGTAATCTTGAAATAGCCGTTATCGTCAATAGAGCCGATGTCGCCGGTATGCAGCCAGCCATCCTCGTCAACCGCCTGACGCGTCGCCTCCGGCATTTTGTAATAGCCCTTCATAATATGGTAGCCGCGCGTGCAGATTTCACCGGGGACTCCGTTTGGAACGGTCAAGCCCGTTTCAGGATCAACAATCTTGCCCTCGGTATGCGGGAGCAGCTTTCCGACGGTTGTAACGCGCAATTCGAGCGGATCGTCCGTTCTGCTCATCGTCATTCCCGGGCTGCACTCCGTCTGCCCGTAGGTTATTACAAGCTCGGGAAGGTGCATTTTTTCGGTTACGTCGCGCATAGTCTTGATAGGGCAGGGAGAACCTGCCATAATTCCCGTGCGCAGATGCGAGAAATCAAACTGGTCAAAATCCGGATGCTCGAGCATTCCGATAAACATTGTCGGAACGCCGTGAACAGCGGTGCAGCGCTCGTTTTGGAGCATTTTCATTTCCTTTATCGGGTTGTAGCGCTCCATAAGCACCATTGTTGTGCAGTGCGTAAGGCTGGTTTCAACGCCCAGAACGCAGCCGAAGCAATGGAAGAGCGGAACAACTATGAGCAGCCTGTCCTCGGGCGTGAACGCCATGCAGTCGCCCATGAAAAGCCCGTTGTTGGTTACATTGTAATGCGTGAGCATAACGCCCTTCGGGAAGCCCGTAGTTCCGGAGGTGTACTGCATATTTACAACGTCGTGGCAGCTTACGCGGCTTTCCGCCTCCTGCTCCGCCTTTTCGGAAACGCTTCCGGCAGCGGAATACAAGTCAGCAAAGTTCATGAAGCCGGAGGGCGTTACCTCGCCGGAGCCGATGATTACGGCATACTTGAAGAAGGGAAGCTTAGCGGAAGAAAGCTCGCCGACCTTTGAGTCCTTCAGCTCGGGCACGATTCCGAGCAGATGCTCTGTGTAATTATTATCCTTGAGGCTGGGTATCATCACGAGCATTTTCGTATCGCTCTGCCTTAAAAGGTATTCTAGCTCGAATTGCTTATAATTGGTATTTACCGTTACAAGAATTGCGCCTATCTTTGCGGTTGCGAACATCAGAATGAGCCATTCGGGTTTATTCGTAGCCCATATGGCAACCTTATCGCCCGCGCCGATACCCTTTGCCATAAGCCCGCGCGCGCAAAGCGTGGTAATCTCGTCAAAGGTTTTCCACGTATAGCGCACGCCGCTTTCAACCGCGACAACAGCCTCGTTGTCCGGATGCATCCTTGCATTTTCCTTAAGCCAGTCGGTCAGGGTTCTTTCCATCAAATCATGCTGCATAAAGTACCTCCGCTTTCAAAACTTTCACACAAGACGATAAAAAAACCTTCGCCTTCATAATATTGAAGACGAAAGTATAACTTCCGCGGTACCACTTCTTTTGAAACCAATTCAGGTTTCCGCTCTTGCGCCCATAACGCAGGCGTGCGAGGCGCGGAAAGCTAATCCCGCTGACCCTTTGCTCGGGGGCGAGCTGCCCGCTGCGTCTGCCTCCGCCTTTTCACCTGCCGGCGGCTCTCTTTCAGGCATTCGCGCAAGCGTTCCCCGTCATCGCTCGTGTGAAATTGAGCCTATTATACAGAAACGCCGCCGCGTATGTCAAGTGTTAAACTTAATTCTAAACTCGTTTTGGCGGGTCCTGAGGATTTATACAAAAATTAAACAGCGAAAGCGAAAAACAGGAAGGGTATTCAGGCTATGAGAGAGTATTTTTAAGAATGATTGACAAAACACAGCGCAGAATGTATAATAGCACGGTTAACATTGTTATCATCGGCTGCTGAGCTGCCGGAAAGAGGTATTGAATGAGCGACTACATAATTATGACCGACTCCTCCTGCGACCTTACCGATAAGCTTGCCAAAGAGCTTGAGCTGACGGTGCTCCCCCTCACGCTGACCATTGGGGACGGCGAAAACTACCGCAATCTTCTTGACTGGAGCGAAATCGGCTACAAGGAATTCTACTCGCGCCTTCGCGGCGGTGAGATGAGCAAGACCTCCGCAGTAAATGTGGATGCTTTCCTCAGCGTAATGGAGCCGATTCTCGCCTCCGGAACGGACATTCTCTACATCGGCTTTTCATCCGGTCTTTCCGCAACCTACGCCTCCGGCGAAACCGCCGCTAAGCAGCTGCGTGAAAAGTATCCCGAGCGCAAGGTGTACACGGTTGACAGCCTTTCGGCTTCCCTCGGCGAGGGTATGTTCGTTTACCTCGCTGCGAAGCTTAAGAAGGACGGAATGGGAATTGACGAGCTTCGCGCATGGCTTGAGGATAACAAACTCAAGCAGTGCCACTGGTTCACCGTTGACGATTTGAACTTCCTTAAGCGCGGCGGACGAGTTTCCGCAGGCGCGGCAATGTTCGGAACTCTGCTCAAGATTAAGCCCATAATGCACGTTGACGACGCGGGACACCTTATTCCTGTAAACAAGGTCAACGGAAGAATGCGCTCCCTTAGCGCGCTTGTTGACGAGATGGAAAAGCTGGCGATTGAGCCTGAAAACCAAACTGTTTTCATCAGCCACGGCGACTGTGAGGACGAGGCAATGAAGCTTGCTGAGCAGATTAAGCAGCGCCTCCATGTTAAGAATTTTGTTATCAACTGCATCGGACCCGTTATCGGCTCGCATTCCGGTCCCGGAACCATTGCGCTGTTCTTCACCGGTGAAAAGCGCTAAGCAAGCTCCGCTTGCGCTTGGAGCGGCAAAGCCATTCCCTGCGGATTTCAAAAGAAGGGAAACCCTTCTTGACATCCCCAATATAGTGTAGTCTTCATAATTCTGATTATTATCGCCGCCAATTCGCTTGGCGGCGATTTTTTCGTATATTTGTAATTTTTATGTTGACATAAGCGTATGCGCGTGTTATCATCTCAACAATTTATTTTTGAAGGAGGCGGTTACTGTGGCGAATGCAAATGGCTTTAATGCATTTAATAATGCAGCTAATAATTCTTTCGCCGCAGTACGCTGAGCCGCCGAGTCATAAAATGTATGCGGCGAGGCTTAATGCCCGCCGTATTTCTATATAGAAAGGCAATGAAGAATATGAACGAAAGCGACATTCAGACGGTACGCGAATACTACGACGGCGACCCTGCAAGCGAATACGGCAGAATCGCCGGAAGACCCGAATTTCTGCTGACCGAGCGCTTTATGAAGCGCGTTATAAAGAAGGGCGACAGCGTTCTTGATATAGGCGGAGGTCCCGGAATTTACAGCCATATGCTTGCAAAAATGGGCTGCAAGGTTACGCTCTGCGACCTTTCCGGCGGGAACGTCGAATTTGCGAAAGATAAGGCTAAGGAATTAGGGCTTGAAATAAGCGCTCTGCGCGGTGACGCGCGCGAGGCGGACAAGCTGATAAGCGGGCAGTTTGACCACGTTCTGCTGATGGGTCCGCTCTATCATCTGCTTGAGGAAAGCGACAGAGTCAAGGCTATCAATGCAGCGCTTTCGCTTCTCAAAACCGGCGGAACGCTCTGGTGCAGCTTCATAATGATGTTCTCCGGAATCATTTATGAAATGAAGAACTGCCCCGAAATGATTGCGTCCGATTTGCCCGTTGAGCGGGAGTTCAGGCGCGCAACGCTTGAGGGAAGAAGCTACGGCGGCGACGCTTTCACAAAGGCGTATTTCATAGCGCAGAAGGAAATTGAGCCGTTTATGAATAGGTTTCCGCTTGAAAAGCTGTACCTGTTTTCTCAGGAGGGTATCCTTTCGCCCTGCGAAAACAATATAATGTCGCAGCCCGAAAGCATTGTCAGCGCGTGGCTGGACTTTGCCGAAAAGCTTGCGGAAAACCCCGAGCTGCTTTCATGGGGAGAACACGCGATGTACGTTGGAAGGAAGGTAAAGATTATGAGCGAGGAATTCGGCGCGGAAATGGACAGAATAGTAAACAGCCCCTGCCGCTTTGAGGATTTTGCTGCACTTG
>CAZUTB010000133.1:0-5667 GCA_964622905.1 uncultured Oscillospiraceae bacterium
TGTCAAAATAGTGTTTTGACAAGCTTTATTTTCTTCTTTCCTGCCTGACGCTGACCTTGAAAAGCCCGTGCTTGTTGCAATAGGCGTATATATCGCAGGCGCCCCTTATGAAGAACCGCGCCTCCGCGTTCTGCTCGGGGTACAGCTTCACCGTGTCGAGCCTGTCATTATATACCGCCGAAATGAACGATATGTAATGCGCCTTTTCCATCGGGTGCGCAAGCGATACATAGTATTCATTTTCGACCTTTTCTATCGTAATTTCATGCTCCGCGTCCGCCTCCTCCGCCTCAAGCGGCGGAAGCGTAAGCCCGCAGCAGCAGAACGAGCCTTCGCCGGTTGCAAAGAATGAGTTCCCGCATACTGGGCACACATAGTATCTTCCGCGCCGCATATTGCACGCCTTGTTCTTGTTCTCGCATATGCTTCCGGAAAAAAGCTCCGCAACGGAAACCCTCAGCGCCTTTGCAAGCGGCTCAACGAGCGTAATATCCGGCAGCCCGCGCCCTGTTTCCCATTTTGATACAGCCTTATCCGTAACCATAAGAGCGTCGGCAAGCGCCTTCTGCGTCATTCCCGCGCGCTCCCGCAGCAGCTTAATCGTTTCTCCCGTAATGTAACCAGACATAAAATAACCCCTCTTTCCTTTGTACCCTGTGAGCATAACCTGTTCCTCTGCCTTAATCAACCTACTAAGCGTAGATTTTTGCGCAAAGCCCTCTCTTTGGCGCAGCTTCTGCGCCTTGCGCGCAAATAGAATATGATGTATAATAGTATTTGGATAGTTAAATTATTCGCTAACTGTGTTAGGAGGAGATTTCAATCGGATTTGTTTCAGCAAAGGATATGCTCCGCAAGGCGGCGGACAACGGTTATGCCGTAGGTCACATTAACATCAATAACCTTGAATGGACCAAGGCTGTTCTCAGCACCGCTCAGGAGCTGAGCGCTCCTGTTATCCTTGGCGTCAGCGAGGGCGCGGGCAAGTATATGGGCGGCTTCAAGGTCGTTGCAGATATGACCAAGGCGCTTGTTGACTGCATGGGAATCACCGTTCCCGTAGCGCTGCACCTTGACCACGGCACCTATGAAGGCGCAAAGGCGTGCATCCGCGCAGGCTTCTCCTCCGTTATGTTCGATGGAAGCAAGTACCCCATCGACGAAAATATCGCCAAGACTAAGGAACTCAAGACCATCTGCGATTTCCTCGGGCTTTCCCTTGAGGCTGAGGTTGGCGCTATCGGCGGCGAGGAAGACGGAGTTATCGGCGGCGGCGAGGTTGCTGACCCTCTTGAGTGCAAGCGCATTGCTGACCTTGGAGTAACCATGCTTGCTGCCGGCATCGGCAACATTCACGGCAAGTATCCCGACAACTGGGCGGGGCTTAACTTTGACGTTCTCAAGCAGATTCATACCATCACCATGGGTATGCCGCTTGTTCTTCACGGCGGCACGGGCATTCCTGCCGATATGATAAAGACCGCCATCTCCCTCGGCGTTGCGAAGATTAACGTTAACACCGAGTGCCAGTGGTCCTTCCAGAAGGCTGTCCGCGGCTACATCGAAGAGGGCAAGGACCTTGTCGGCAAGGGCTTCGACCCCCGCAAGCTGCTCGCTCCCGGCGTTCAGGCAATCAAGGACACCGTTAAGGAAAAGTTTGAGCTGTTCGGATGCATCGGCAAGGCTTGATAGACTAAAGCATATATCTTTTCTAGGCGGCGGGGAGCTTTTGCTCCACGCCGCTTTTATGTGTTTTATATGCTTTGCGTGACTTTACGTTTGCAAAAAGCCTTGTAAAATCTTAGCTAACAGCTAACAGCTAACAGCTAACAGCATTTCTGCTCTGTTCTTATTTTACCTGTCGCCGCATACTTTTCTGCAAAGGCGCTTTATAAGGAGGGCTTTTGTGTGGAGTACGATGTTTATCAGGATATCATGGCGCGCACCGACGGCGATATATACATAGGAGTTGTCGGGCCTGTCAGAACCGGCAAAAGCACGTTTATAACGCGCTTCATGGAGGAGGTCGTCCTGCCGAGAATGGAGGACGGAGCGCATAAGAAGCGCGCAATCGACGAGCTGCCGCAGATTGGGAGCGGCAGAACCGTTATGACGACTCAGCCGTGCTTTATTCCCTCCCGAGCCGCCGAGGTTACAATTCCTCCCGCGGGAAAGGTGCGCCTGCGGCTTGTGGACAGCGTCGGCTTTATGGTTGACGGCGCGCTTGACGGCGGCGAAAGCGCGGAGCGTATGGTGCATACCCCATGGTCGGATGAGGAAATTCCTTTCGCGCAGGCGGCAAGGGTCGGAACGGAAAAGGTGATGAACGACCATGCCACAATAGGCGTTATCATTACCGCGGACGGCTCCTTCGGCGAAATCCCGCGCGAAAGCTTTGTAGAGGCGGAGGGCAGGATAATCGCGCAGATGAAGGCTATCGGAAAGCCGTTTACCGTGCTACTAAATTCCGCAGAGCCGATGGGCGAAGCCGCAGTAAAAACCGCGAAGGAGATAGCCTCGCGCTACGCCGTTGCGGTAACGCCGCTGAACCTTTCCGAGATAACGGAGGAGGAAATTGAAGGCATTCTGCAATCCGTCCTGCTCGCCTTCCCGCTCCGCGAAATACGGATAAAACTTCCGGACTGGTTCTATGCGCTTGACGCGGGGCATCCCATCATCCGCGAAACACTTGAAAAGGCGGCAAGGCTTGGCGCGGAGAGCGTTAGAATGCGGGACGCGGCTTCCGCTAAATCCGTTTTTGCCGACGCGGGCGCTTTGGATGGGCTGATAAATGAGGAAACGAGCCTTGGAACGGGCGCTATAACCTTTGAGGCTCATGCGCGCGACGGAGCGTTCAACAGGGTTCTCAGCGAGGAATGCAGCCTGCCGATTGCCGATGACGCGCATCTGCTCTCGCTTATGAAGGAGCTAATGCACGCAAAGGCGGAGTACGACCATGTTGCGGACGCGATGAAGAGCGTTCGCGAAACAGGCTACGGGCTTGTTGTGCCCGCTATGGAGGAGCTTTCCTTAAGCGAGCCGGAGATGGTTAAGCAGGGCAGCCGTTACGGCGTTCGGCTTCGCGCAACCGCGCCCAGCCTGCACATCGTTAAGGCAGATATTAACATGGAGGTATCGCCGCTTGTCGGAACGGAGCAGCAGTCCGAGGAATTCGTCGCAAACCTGCTCAGGAAATACGAGGAGGACCCCAAGGCAATCTGGCAGACCGATTTCTTCGGCAAGCCTCTGCATGAAATGATGCGCGAGGGGCTTTCGGGCAAGCTGACCCGTATGCCGCCCGAAACGCAGGAAAAGCTTCAGGAAACCCTCAGCAAGATTGTCAACGAGGGCAGCGGAGGAATGATTTGCATACTGCTGTAATTCGGGCAATAAGCGATTATTAGCTTATTCTGCGGCTAACGTTAATTGCACAAAACCCCATATTTTCCACCCGAGCAGGCGTATTCCGCCCTCGGGTGTTGCTTTTTTATGTATCAGGTGCTATTGTTTCCTTGAATCCTCGCGTAAATCGTTGTCTATACAGCGAAGAATTATGATGCTCGTGAGAGATTCTGACGCGCAAAAGATGAATTTTACGAAAGCGGTGCTGTTATGACTATTGAAACCGAAAGGCTGACGCTTATTGCCCTTAAGCCGGATATGCTGAGGCTGCTTGCCGATGATATTCCCGCGCTTGAGAGGGAGCTTTCCTGCGTCTACGACGCGGAAAAGATTGATGGGCATATGCTCGACATAACGCGGAAGCAGTACGAGGTTGCGCTTGCCGATCCCGAAAATTATGTGTGGCACAGCTTCTTCCTTTTTCTCCGAAGGGAGGACAGGACTGTTGTCGGCTCGGCTGATTTCAAAGCTCCGCCCGATGAAAACGGCGATGTGGAGATAGGCTACGGGCTTGGCGAAAGCCAGCGGGGCAGGGGATATATGACGGAGGCGGTTTCTGCTATGTGCCGCTGGGCTAAGGAGAACGGGGCAAAGCGCGTTATTGCCGAAACGCTCACCGATAATGAAAAATCGCAGAATGTGCTGAAACGGTGCGGGTTCAGGCTCTATAAAAGCGGCGACACCTTCTGGTGGGAGCTGTAAAATTATTGTTGTGAAGATGCCTGAATGACAAGAAATCTTTGGCTTCTGCTGTGTATGCTCATCTCGGTCTGCGCCTCCGTTTTCTGCTATCGTCGGACTCTGTTTGCAAAGGGCAGCGCCGTCTTAAAAGCGCTTATATGCGTGCTTGCGGTGTATCTCGGCTACCTCGTTTTCCATTTCACCTGCCCTGGCGATTTTTACCGCAGGTTTCTCTTCTCCGTTGAATTCTTCAGGCTGATGCCGACAAAGCTGACGACCATGATCAAGTCTGCGGCGCTGATGCTTCCGCTGGGCTTCTTTATTTCCGCGCCCTCGCGCGGAAAGCATATTTTGAAAAGCATTCTTTGTTCGGCTGCCGCAGCGCTTTTGCTTGAGCTGCCGCATTTCTTTTTCTCCCGCGAGATTACCGTTCTGGGGTATCTCTGCTGCGTTATCAGCGCGTCTGTCGGCGTTTTTGCCGCCCGCCTGCTGCCCGTCATAAAGGATGATGGCAAAAAACGCCTTTCACCTTTCATGTACGCTTTGATTGTCGTGATTATTTCGCTTGCAGCCGCAACGGGAATCAACTATGCTCTGACCACGCCGAAGACGGAAAAGAGCGTTGCGGTGCTTTCGGACGGCACAAGCGCATATGTGAGTATTGAGGCGCGCAACGCGTATGCAACAGACCTTGACACGAATGAGGTAATATTTTCAAAGGCATCCAAGGCGGCGGTTATGCCCGCAAGCACCATCAAGCTGCTTACGGCGCTTACCGCGCTTGACTATTTTTCGCTTGACGATGTGGTAACGATAGGCAATGAGGTTAAGCTTCCTCCGCCGGATGCAAGCGTTGCGGGGCTTTCCTCGGGAATGACCCTGACGATAGGGCAGCTAACAGACGCGCTTATTCTTCCCTCGGGAGCGGACGCGGCGTATGCCCTTGCGGTTGCGGCGGGAAGGCGAATCGGCGGGAACGACCTTGGAGCGAAGGCGGCGATAACGAGCTTTGTCGCTGCGGCGAACAAGAAGGCGGTTTCGCTCGGCGCAACGCACACCAGGATGGCTGACCCCTGCGGCTACGACCATAAGGGTCAGGTTACAACCGCGGAGGACATAGCGAAGATTGCGGCGGCGTTCGTTTCCGTTCCTGAGCTGAGAAGCAAATGCGCGGCGTATAAGCTTACCGATACCCTGCGGCGCGGCGGAAGGCTTACCTTCACCAACACGAATCTGATGCTTGACCCGTACAGCGCCTATTATGACGAGCGCGTCAGCGGGGTAAAGACGGGAACGACCGACGGAGCCGGCAACTGCCTTGTTGCGCTTGCAACTGTTGACGGCAGGCGGATTCTGACAGTCGTGATGGGCAGCAGCTATGACGGAAAGTACACCGACACCAAGGCGCTGCTGACGCTTGCACAAAAGGATTTTGTTTTGGAACAATAATTAAGTCAATCTTGAAAACTCGGCGCAAGCCTGCCCCAGCAGACGTACAGCGAACGCGAAGCGAAGCTGAGCGCTTGTGTCCGTTTTGTGAATTGATTTGCAATTGTGTTTTCGCTCGTTGACTTTGGCTTTCCG
>CAZUTB010000134.1:0-5617 GCA_964622905.1 uncultured Oscillospiraceae bacterium
CTCCAAGCCGATACCTGCGCTCCGTCGTTTCCGGCTACGGTGTACAGAAGCCGCTCAAGGTTGGAGGAAATCAGAATATCCATGCTTGGGGAGTTGGTTTTGTAGAACTCTCTGCGCCTGTCGTAAACTCCGGTTTCAAAAAAGTCGGTCAGCACCTTGTTTTTATTGCTCGCGCAAATCATTCTGCGCACGGGCAGACCCATTCTGCGCGCATACTCGCAGGCAAGAATATCGCCGAAATTGCCCGTCGGCACGGAAAAATCAATCTTATCGCCCATGGAAATCGCGCCGCTCTTGCATAGGTCGGCATACGCGGAGAAATAGTAGACCACCTGCGGAACGAGACGGCCGAAGTTCATGGAGTTGGCGCTCGAAAGCACTCTGCCCGCCTTTGCGCATTCCGCGCGGAATTCCTCAGAGCCGAAAAGCGCCTTAACGCCCGTCTGCGTATCGTCAAAATTGCCCTCAACGCTGATAACGTGCGTGTTCCTGCCCTTTGTGGTGTTCATCTGCGCTTCCTGAACGGCGCTTACTCCGCCCTTCGGGTAGTAAACCGTACAGCTCGTGCCCTCAACGTCAAGGAAGCCCTCAAGCGCCGCCTTGCCCGTATCGCCGCTGGTTGCGACAAGGATAGCCACCTCGTGCTTCTCGCCCGCCTTTTTGCTCGCCATAGTGAGCAGGTGCGGAAGCATTTGCAGCGCCATATCCTTGAACGCGAGCGTAGGCCCGTGAAACAGCTCAAGCACATGGGTGTTTTCGTTTATTGTTTTAACCGGCGCGGGATAGCCCCCGAAGCGGCTCTCGGAATATGCATCTCTGCACGCCCTGTCAAGCTCCTCCTTGGTGTAATCGTCAAGGAAAAGGGAGAGGATGTAAGCGGCGCGCGTCGGGTAATCCCATGAAATAAAGGCTTTAAGGGTTTCCTGTGATACGGAAGGATAGCTGTCGGGGACGTAAAGACCGCCATCGGACGCAAGCCCGCGAAGAATTGCCTGGCTTGCGGTAAGCTTCTCGTGTCCGCGCGTGGATGAAAAAGGCATAAAACCCCTCCTGAAATCTGTTTATAAGAAAACGACGGGAATCGCTTCCCGCCGTTATTATAGCATACTAATTCATCCGCATAAAGTAAGACGGCAATCCAGAACCGTTTTAGAACATCGGAGGAAATCAGATAGCGTACTTGTTGATGAAATCGGGCAGCTCCTCGGGAGCGCCGCTTACAGAGAGAACGAAGTCGACCGAATGCTTCTGGGAAAGCTGCTCAAGGCGCTCAAAGAACCAGCTCAGGCTGTCAAGGTCGTTCTTTGCAAGCTTCTTGAACGCGTCAACGAAAATTACGCTGATGTCGAAGTTGGAGGCGAGCATACCGGTGAGGAAGCCGCTGAACATTTCGGCGTTCAGAAGATGATAGTCGCCCGCGTTAATGAAGCGGATCTCGTGACGAAGGTCGAACATATAGCGATTATCATCGTCAAGAAAAATAACGTCACCGTGCTGCTGAGCCATAGCGGCGTTAGCCATGTCTATGAGCCTCTTCGTTTTTCCGCTTCCTTTTTTTCCGCTTATAACCTGAATCATTGGAATTACCTCCTTAATGATAGTGTGTTTTGAAAGTGATTTTTGATTTCCTAGGGAGAATTTCGACGCACTTTCCGATTTTCCTGCTTTACCTGCGCGAAACCAAAAATATTATGTATTCGACAGAGAGGCAAGGAAATCCTCTTTCTTGACCCTATGATTTTTTCGATATTGCAGAGTCTTTCCGTCCCCGAACCTGCATACGGGGCGGTACGGGCAGTTATCGCAGGCGGTTTTGTCGCCCGAGCGGTAGGGGAGTATCGGAATCTTGCCTGAAAGGATTGCTGAGGAAAGCTGCTGCGCCTTGTCCTTAACCTTAACGAGCAGCGCGCTCATTTCGTCCTTTTCAAGGTAAAGAACGCGCATTGTGCTTTTCAGCCCATCGCTGCCGCCCTTGACCTCCTGCCCCATTTCGCGCATCAGCTCCGCGTCCTTAATGAATATGCCGGAGGATTGCAGCTTTTTGCGTATCTGCTTTTCTATCTCCTCATCATCCATCGTCGCAACCTCGACAAACGGGTCGTCAAGGTACACATATGCAGCTCCGGCGGGCGCGGTATTGTCGTTTTGCAGCGCGGAAAGCAGATAGAGATAGAGCTGCAGCTGCCGCCCGTCCTCTATTGCCTCCATGTCCAGAACGGTCTTGCCGCTCTTGTAATCTACAATCCGAAGGTACTCCGTGCCGCTTTTCCCCAGCGAGTCGATTCTGTCTATTCTTCCGCGCAAAAGCGCTTCCTCGCCGTTTTGCAGCCTCAAAATCAGCGGAGGAATCGCGCGCCCCGGTCCGAACTCCGTTTCGGCGCATTTGAAGCGGAAGCTGCTCCGCTTTGCCTCGTTCGTCAGCTCCCTTGCGGCTCTGATAAGCACGCGCATAAGCCTTGCTATTTCCGCCTTGCTGCGGTTGGTTTCGTATATCGCGCTGTCCTCCCAGCTCCTGAGCGTCAGCTCTACAGCCTCGGTCATAAGCGCCCTTATGTCCTCGTCGGAAAGGTTCGGCCAATCCTCGCGCGCCTGCGCCGCGGTCAGGAATCTTTCAAGCGCGTCATGGTCAATCTGCCCGCTGTCCGCGCGGGTCACCTCAAAATTCTTGCGCTCCCGCGCCTTAAGCCCGTTTTCGGCAAAATAGCGGAAGGGGCATTTTGCATAGCTTTCCAGACGCGAAACGGAGAACTCCCTGCTTGCAAACAGGGATTTTGCCGTGCCTTCATGCAGGTTTTCCGCCTGCAAATTCGTCTGCGCAAGACTGATAAGACTGCGCAGCTGAGCCGACCACTCGTCAGAACTGTTGAAGAAGCGCATTGCCTCCAAAGCTCTTAATGGCGGCATTTCACCGCTGTCAAGGTACTTCCTCAGCTCCTGCGCGCAGAGCCGAAGCGCGGGCAGGGGAGCGGAGGGCGGCTCCGTCCCCTCAGGCTCGGGAACTAATGCGGGCAGCAAATCGCGCGCTTGGGATATCACCTGCGAGGGATGAAGCTCGTCGCCGCTGCCGGAGGAGGAGGAACACATCAAATGCGCAGTTCCGTCGCAGGCGCTCAGCGCCTTTTTGAAATCGAGGTAGGACAATAGCATATGCTCCGGCGCATCGTCGGAAATGAAAACTTTCAGGTCTTTTTCTATAATGTGCTTTTCGCTTTCGGTAAGCAGTCCCGCATCGGATGCGGAGAACATACCGTCCTGAAGCCCCAGAAGGTAAAGCTCCTTTATCCTTCCCGTCATCAGGTTTCCGAGATTTCCGCATATAACTCCGCCGTCGGTGGGCGGAAGCCCCGAAAGCTCCGAATCCTCCATTGCGGAGGCGAGGAAGGGCGCGAGCCATTTTAAGGCTATCGGCTTTTCGCCCGTCAGCGCGTGCAGCTGCTCAAGTGCGTCAATGATAAGCTTCCATATCTGCCGCTGCAATGCCGCTTCGGTATCGAGCTGCATTCCCGAAAGAGCTGCTTCCTGCTCCGAAAGCCGCGAGTAAACCCCGCATTCCTTAAGAAACTCAAAGATTGCCTTTGCCGCTCCGTCGCCCGTTTTGTTTTCGCGTATTCCTTCTGCAAGGCGCAGCACGGGCGAAATCAGCCTCTGCCTCATTGCCTCCGCCTTCGCAGTTTCCTCGGGCGTTTCGCCCTTAGTGAACGGGCGCGTCCAGCCAAAATCCTTCACCCCGTATTTTACCGCGTAGTTTTCAAGCTCCCAGCATTCGCGGGGGCTCAAATCCGTAAAGCCGCTTTTCATCATTGAAAGCACGTTTTGCGTTTTCATTCTTTGGCTTGCGCACTTGATCGCGGAGATGAGGAAGCGCGAAAGCGGATGCGAGGCGGCGGGCGAGGGAACGGAGAGGAACACCGGAATATCGTACATTGAGAAAACCGAGGCAATCAGCGGCGCATACGGCGCAATATCGGGGCATATCACAGCGGTTTCTGAGTATTCTACGCCGTCAAGACGCCTCTTCGCAATGCTCTCCGCCGCCCGCTGAACCTCGCCGTACGGGTTGCGGCAGAGGTACAGCTTCACGTTCTCCGCGCTTGGATATTTCACGGCTCTTGAGCTTAAAAGGTATTCCTCAAGATGCGAAAGAGCGCTTCTTCCCTCCGGCTTATCCAAGGCTTCTTCTTCAAGAAGGATTCCGCTTTTCGCAAAATGCTCCGTAAGCCGCGCAACGCTTTTCCGCACGGGCAGGTAGAGTGAATAATCCTGAGAAGCCGAGGGGCAGACCACGGAAACCGTCATCGACGCGCACTCGCGTGAAATCGTCAGCAAAAGCTCGGACATCGACTCGGTGAAAATGTCGAAGCCGTATACATATACGTTTTCGTTCCGGAGGGCTTCGCTTTCGCCCAGCCTTTCCAAAAGCCTTGAGCTTACGCCCGCCGAATCGAGATATTTTTCGCCGAGTATTCTTTCATATTCAGTCAGTATAACCGCTAAGTCCGAGGTCTTGTGTTTTAAGGAGCCTATCGTCAGCTTCTCGGCTTCCGCAAAAAGCGTTTCCGGCGTTACATGGGAGGCGCGAAGGGAATTCAAGAGCGTCATCAGCTCGCGCGAAAAGCCCGTGCGCTCTACAATCTTTTTATAGTAAACAATTCTTTCTGCGGACGCGGCAAGCGCAAGCGAGAGCGCCATAGCCTGCCCTGCGGGGGATACGCTTTTTCCGCTGCCGAAGCCCGCCTGCGCAAACACGCGGGAGCGGAGGCGCGTTGGGCTTAAAACCTGCGCCCTGAAAAAGCCGCTTGTCCCGAGAGCCTTCATCAGCTCCGTTTCCGCCTTCAATGTAAACTGCTCCGGCACAAGCAGGGTTATGTTTTTATCATCATTATAGTCTGCGGCGGCGCGTTTAAGCGTTTCCGAAAGCAGATTTCTTGAGTATCCGAGCAGCAGCTTGTTCATACTGCCTCCTTAAATTGCCATAAAAATGTATTGCGTCATAAATCATCTATAAGATTTTATCATACCGCTCTTTCTCATACAAGCGAACAAGGTATATTCAGGCATAAAAAAGCGAGCCGCGCGGGATAAACCCATGCGGCTCGGATGTTTTACCGTTCTGGTACTCTCAGTGCTTACGCCCTGCCGTTCTTGGCGGCGAAGCAGGCGCTGCAATACACGGGACGATCATCGCGGGGCTGGAAGGGAACAGTAGCTACACCGCCGCAGCCTGCGCAAGTGGTGGTGTACATCTGGCGTTCTCCGCCCTGGCTCTGCTTGCGAGCCTGACGGCAAGCCTTGCAGCGGGTAGGCTCATTCTGAAAGCCCTTTTCCGCATAGAATTCCTGTTCTCCGGCGGTGAAGGTGAAATCCTGACCGCAGTCCCTGCACTTGAGTACCTTGTCTTCGTACATGATTGATGTTCCTCCTGCCCAAATCGTAGATGGTAAACAACTTGTATCAGAATACAGCTGACCTGGTTTTTGCCCCCACACTCGCCATCAGGACACATTGCTCTGTCACTAAGACCTCCACGCCGTGTCTCTCGGCTTTTAGCCGGATGGACTTACGTCTAGACTGCCCCATGCTCAGACGGCTTTGCCGCCCTTACGTGGACCGTTTTGCC
>CAZUTB010000135.1:0-5583 GCA_964622905.1 uncultured Oscillospiraceae bacterium
TAAATGCATTCCGCGTCGCCAAGGTTCTCAATATCATGCGGGGGAGTAGTGCTGTTCCCGATGGATTTCAGCGCCGCCTCGGCGGTGAGCGGCATTACGGGCGAGTGGTCAAGCCCGAGCGCGAACGCCTTGAGGGTCAGCCCGTTCTTCCCCAGCAGCGAGTGCAGCGCCTCCGTGTCGGAATTCGCAAGGTCGCCCATTGTGATGATTCCGACCTGCATAAGCTTTTTCGTGGTTTTCCGCCCAACGTAGAGCAGGCTCGAAACGGGCAGAGGCCACACCTTTTCCTCGTAGCTGCTCTCGGGAAGCGCGGTAGTCGCGTCCGGCTTTTTCATGTCGCTTCCGAGCTTTGAGAAAATTTTGTTGTCGGAAACGCCTACTGAAACGGTGACTCCAAGCTCCTCGCGGATTCTGTTGCGGATTTCATTGGCAATCTTGACTCCATCCGAAAAGCTGCGCCCCTCCGCGGATATGTCCAGCCAGTTTTCGTCAAGCCCGAACGCCTCGACTCTGTCCGAATACTGCTCGTAGATTTCGCGCATCATTTCGGAAAAATGCAGGTACAGCGGATAGTTCGGGGGAACAACCACAAGCTCGGGGCATTTCTGCCGCGCCTGCCAGATTGCTTCGCCTGTCTGTATTCCATAGCCCTTCGCAATCTGGTTCTTTGTCAGCACTATCCCGTGCCGCTCCTCGGGGTCGCCGCATACCGCAACGGGCTTTTGGCGTATTTCGGGTCTGTAAAGGCACTCGACGCTTGCGTAAAAAGAGTTGGCGTCCGAGTGCAGAATAATCCTCTCCATAGCTTTCCGCCTATCCCCGCGCCATCCGAAGCGGCGGAGCCTCCAGGGAAACAAGCGCCGAAGGGTCGCTTCCCATCAGCCAGCGGCGGCGCTGCCCTCTCGGAATTATAAGCGGCATTCTGTCGTGAACGGCGGAGAAGGAGGGAATGGCGGGGCGCGTCAAAATCACCGCCGAGGGCGCTCCGTCCTCTATGCGCCAAAGCCCCGCGATATAGAATATGCTTCCGTTTTCGTCAAAGGAAAAGCGCTCCCTGTTCTCGTTCCATTCATAGTAGCGGCTTGCGGGGAAGAGGCAGCGCGAGGAGGCGAACGCCGCCTTGAAAAGCGGCTTTTCGGCGGCGGTTTCGGAGCGCGCGTTGATTATCAGCTTTCCGCCGGTTTTTTTGCCCTCCGCGTCCCTTTCACCGCCTATATAAAAGCCCCATTTGAGCGCGGCTGCGCCGTCCTTAACAACGGCGGGCAGAAGCATTCCCGGGCACATTTCGCCAAGGGAAAGCTGCGCCGCCTTTTCCGCGTCGCGGCGGTTAAGGCTTTCTATTAAGGCTCTCAGCTCCTCGTCGCTGTCCTCGGAGGCAATATAATATCTGCCGCACATAGTCCTTATCTCTCCTTATGCGAAAGCGCGTTCGCATTTCTTACATCCATAGTATAACGCGAACAAACGTTCCGGTCAAGCCCTTTTGTGAAAAAATCATGCAGGCGGCGCTTCTTCTATATAAAGCCCCATTCTTTTCAGAAACCACTCGCAGTCCTCCCTGCACGAGGAGGGAAGCACAAGCTCGCATTCTCCGTCAAGCCCTTCAAGTATCTCCGTTCGCCCGTCCGCCTCGCGCCCCGCTAAAACGGATATGTAATGAGGGAAGATTTCGCTTTCATTGGGAGGGAGCAGCACGAACGCCTCCTCGCCCGCCGTGAGCAGAGCCTCCGTCGGAACGCTCAGGTATATGTCGGGCTCTGCCTCTGTAAACTCCGCGCCTACGGTCATTCCCGCGTACAGCTCATGCGGGCAGGAAAAGGCTATCGTTACGGGATACGCAGCGCGGGAAGCTATATATCGCGGCTCATCCGATATTGAAACGATTCTCGCGTTAAAGCTTTCGCCCTTAATCGCGGGAAGCGTAACGGAAAGGCTCATCTCATCAAGACTGAGGACATCGCTCTCGTCTATCAGCACCTCGGCGCAGTAGCGCTCCGCAGGCCTTAAGGTGTACAGCGCTTCGCCCACTTCAAAGCGGTTTTCCTTCGCTCTTGAGATTATCGTTCCGCTCACCGGCGAGCGCAGCACCCGCTGATTCGCGCTTTCGCCGTATTCGGCAATGCTTTTAAGCGTTTTGTCGTGCTGAGCCTTTACTGCGGAAAGCATATCCTCGCTTACGGTAAACGGAAAAGCGCCTGCTGACGCGCGCTTAAGCTCGCTCATAAGCGTTCCCTGCTTAACCAGCTTTTCGCAGCTTTCGCTGAACGCCTCCTCGCTTTCCGTCCTTGCGTACACCATCAGGATTTCGCCCATAATAACGCTTGCTCCCTGCCCGAGCGGAGCAAGCCTTATCTCTCCGCTTTCCGGCGCGGAAACCTCTATATCGTCCGCAATCGTTATCCGTCCCGAAGCGGACGCGGTTCTGGGCGTATTGTATTCCGCCCTCGTAAGCTCATATTCGCCTGCGCCGTATGAGCCTGCAATCGCGTAGTAAAACTATCGCCGAGCCTACCAAAAGCAATGTGCCGGTAATCAGCACCAGCGCCGCCTTCCAGAATGCGCTCATCAATATTCCTCCTCAAATAAAGCCTTAAAGCTATTGTGCGCTCAGGCGATTCTTTTATAGCCCCAAAAGCGCTTGAAAAAAATGCGAGTATGTACGATAATTGATTTATTGAAGAAGGGGTGAAGAACGTGTATCAAGCGCTGTACCGCCAATGGCGAGTTAATGATTTCGCGTCGATGATAGGTCAGGAAGCCGTAATGAAGACGCTGCGCAATCAGGTGAAGACGGGCAGGATAGCCCATGCGTACCTGTTCTGCGGCAGCAGGGGAACGGGAAAAACCAGCACGGCGAGAATTTTAGCGCGAGCTATCAACTGCCGGAATCCCAAGGACGGCGACGCGTGCGGAGAGTGCGAAAGCTGCAAAACGCTGCTGTCCGACGCGAGCATGGACGTTATCGAGATAGACGCGGCGAGCAATAACAGCGTTGATGAAATCCGTGATTTGCGCGAGAAGGTCAAGTATCCTCCTCAGCAGAGCAAATATAAGGTCTATATTATCGACGAGGTTCATATGCTTTCCGCCGGAGCCTTCAACGCGCTTTTGAAAACGCTGGAGGAGCCGCCGCGCTTCGTTGTTTTCGTGCTTGCAACCACCGAGCCGCAGAAGCTTCCCGCTACTATCCTTTCGCGCTGCCAGCGCTTTGACTTCGGCAGAATTCCCGCAAGGAAGATTGCGGGAAGGCTGGAGGAGGCGGCGAAGGGCGCGGGAGCGGACGCGGAGCATTCCGCGCTTATGCTCATTGCCTCGGCTGCCGAGGGCGGAATGCGCGACGCGCTTTCAATACTTGATATGTGCCTTGGACGCGGCGAGGAAAGGATAACAGAGGAGCTTGTCCGCTCCGTTCTCGGCGCCTCCGACCGCTCCTTCTGCTTCAAATTCGCTCATGCTATTATTACGGGCGATAAGCGCTCCGTTATGCTGCTAATCGAGGAGCTTGTAACGGCAGGCCGCGAGCCGCTTGTGTTTATGAAGGATATGGCTCAGCATTTCCGCGCGCTTGCGATAGCCTCAGCCTGCCCCGATGATATTGAGAGCCTTCTTGATATTACGAAGGATACGGCTGACGAGTATATCCGCCAGAGCGGAGAAGCGTCGCAGGCGCAGGTTATCCGCGTTATGGAATTGTTCACCCGCGCGCAGAGCGATATGCGCTATGCCTCTCAGCCGAGAATCCTGCTAGAAATTGTTTCATTGCGGGCTTGCCTGCTTCCCGAGGAGGAGAATGTGGCGGCTATAATGGAGCGCGTTGAAAGGCTTGAGCGCGAGGGAGTAAGAGCTGCACCCGCTCCAGAAGCGCCTTCCGCTTATGCGCCCGCGCCTGCCGCTGCTCCCGTTGTTATATCGGAGCCTGTGCAAGCGCCTAAGATGACCCCGCTTCCGGGGTATGACGGAGCGGAGAGCGAGGCAATACGCCGCTCTATTGAAATGAAGATGCCAGCGCAGGAAAAGCCGAAGCCGGCGCAGTCGCTTTCGGACGCGCTTAAGCAGAGAATCTCCGAGCCGGAGAAGAAGCAGGAAGCGCAAGCCGCTCCCACGAATATGCTTCCGCGCGAGGTGTGGGATAAGGCTATGCTCGCTATAAAGCGCGGCGATCCGCGCCTTTACTCGTCGCTCATGTTCGGGCATCTTGGCGGAGTTGAAAACGGAAGGTATCAGCTCGTTTTCCCGCAGGATAAGCGTATTTTCTATAATCTGCTCAGCACGGAGGGCAAGGCTCAGCCGCTTGCGGACGCGCTAACTCAGGCGGGCGGCGTTCCGGCGGGAGTTGATGTTGTCCTTGAAGGCTCGCGTCAGGATTTAGGCGCGCAGAAAAAGGCGGACGACCAGCTCAAGCAGCTTTCCGATATTTTCGGGCGCGATAAGATACAGGTTATCGACTAATAAATTAAACGCGCTTGTTTGCCGATTCGCTTGCTATTTACCCACGGCTCAACTATAATCTGTGGTTGGCAAACCATGCTGTTTAAGGAGGAATCGCTATGCAGGTATATGTGCTTGTACTGAATAAAACGGAGTGCCTTGAAAAGCTTCTTGAGAAGCTTACCGAGGGCGGCGTTCACGGCGCTACCGTTATAGACTCCACGGGCGGAGCAAGGCTTATTCAATCCCTTGACGACGCGTCGATGTTCGCAATGATTCGGCATATGCTCAATCCCGAGCGCCAGATGAACAAAACCATATTCATGGTACTGGAGGACGAGCAGGTTGCGGTTGTCAGAAGGATAGTCAACGAGGTTGTCGGCGGGCTTAATCAGCCGGATACCGGAATCGCGTTTACTATTCCCGCGCTTACTGTGGAAGGATTGGCGAAATAACAAATGAACGTATTCGTACAGTTGGCGCTCGCTGTCGGCGTAGCGCTTCTTTTAGGGCGGCTTATCAGGTATGTGCATATGCCCAATGTTACCGCTTATCTTGTCGCGGGCTTGCTTGCGGGCCCCTGCGTTTTCGGGCTTATTTCAACGGAGGGCTTAAACAGCCTCAGCTTTCTTACGGAGCTTGCGCTTGGCTTTATTGCGTACTCAATAGGCGGCGAGTTCAAGCTTTCATTCTTAAAGCAGATAGGAAAAGCGCCGTATATCGTGACCCTCTTTGAGGGGCTTACCGCTACCGCGCTTGTTGATATTGTGCTTATCGCTATCGGAACTCCCGTTCCCGAGGCGCTTATGTTCGGCGCTATCGCCGCCGCTACCGCGCCTGCCGCAACGCTTATGGTTGTAAGGCAGTACAAGGCAAAGGGACCCGTAACGAGTATCCTTCTGCCCGTTGTCGCAATGGATGACGCGCTTGGGCTTATGCTCTTTGCTGTTTCCACCGCGATAGCCAAGGGAATGCTTGGCGGAACGGTAACGGTTTACTCTATGCTCCTAAAGCCCGTGCTTGAAATTCTGGAGAGCCTGCTTCTCGGCGCGGCTCTCGGCTTTGCGCTTACCTTCGTAACGCGCTTTTTCCATTCAAGGGCGAATATGCTCACGCTGTCCATTGCCTTTGTGCTGCTCGCCGTCGGGCTTTCGT